>CANGXE010000248.1 GCA_947457525.1 Bacteroidota bacterium
ACTGAAATTTTACCCCGAAGTGTTCTACTGGTTGGGCAAAATAGCCCGCGAATTGGACTACGAACTGGTGATGGTGACGAACCAAGACGGCCTCGGCACGCCCGACTTTTTGGAGGCTGACTTTTGGGAAGTACAAAACTTTATAGTCGAAGCTTTTGCAGCCGAAAAAATCATCTTCAAAGGCATTCACATTGACAAATCTTATCCGCACGAAAACTTGCCTACTCGCAAACCGAACGCGGGCATGCTCACCGCATATTTCTCTCCCGATTATGATTTGAAAAACTCATTCGTGGTTGGCGATAGGATAACGGATGTGCTCTTAGCCAAAAACCTAGGCGCAAAATGCTTTTGGCTGAACCACGGCCGAAACTTGGGCGCCACAGAAATAGGCGGAGAAACAGCCGACACTTTAAAGTCGCACATCGCTTCGGAGTCTACGCGATGGGAGGATATTTATCTTTATTTAGCTGCGCTTAAATAAAGTCAAGATGGAGAATAAAAAAGGATTTGAAACCAAGGCTATACGCACACAAACAGAGCGTACTGATTTTTTAGAGCACTCCGTGCCGATGTATCTAACCAGCAGTTTTGTTTTTGAAGATGCTGAAGATATGCGAGCCAGTTTTGCCGAAGAAAAACAACGCAACATCTACTCGCGATTTAGCAACCCCAACACTTCTGAGTTTGTTCAAAAAGTAGCCGATATGGAAGGCGCAGAAGATGGTTTTGCTTTTGCCACCGGCATGGCGGCTGTGTATAGCACATTTGCTGCTTTGTTAAGCAGCGGAGATCACATTCTTTCTGCTCGAGCTGTGTTTGGCAGCACACATACTTTGCTGACCAAATATTTCCCAAAGTGGAACATCACCAGCACCTATTTCGACACGAACCAACCCGACACTTGGGAAGCGCTCATACAACCTAACACAAAAATCATCTATGCCGAAACGCCTACTAACCCGGGTGTAGATATTTTAGATTTATCGCTCTTGGCTCAACTTGCCAAAAAGCATAATCTCATTTTGATTATTGACAACTGTTTTGCTACACCTTACTTGCAGCAACCCTTAAAATTTGGCGCAGACCTCTCCATTCATTCCGCCACAAAATTTATGGATGGTCAAGGTCGTGTGTTGGGAGGGGTGGTGGTAGGTCGAAAAGATTTAATCCGCGAGATTTATTTGTTCAGCCGAAATACAGGCCCGGCTCTTTCCCCTTTTAACGCCTGGGTGTTGAGTAAAAGCCTTGAAACGCTGGCTGTGCGTATGGACAGGCATTGCGAAAACGCGCTTAAGCTGGCTTCCTTTTTGGAAAAACAGGAAACTATAGCATGGGTAAAATATCCTTTTTTGCCTTCGCACCCACAGTATGCCATCGCCAAAAAACAAATGAAAGCCGGTGGTGGTGTAGTGTCTTTTGAGTTGAGAGGAGGCATCGAAGCCGGACGAAAATTTTTGGATGCCTTGCAAATGATTTCTCTCTCTGCCAACCTAGGCGACACCCGAACTATTGCTACTCATCCTGCTTCCACTACGCATAGCAAGCTAACTGAAGAAGAGCGTTTAGCAGCAGGAATCACACCGGGTTTGGTGCGCATTTCCACTGGGCTTGAGACCATAGAAGACATCATCCATGATATAGAACAAGCATTATTAAAATAAAAAAGCCTCGGGTTTTCCGAAGCTTTTCTAATTTACTTTAGTAGTTGATTAATGATGCGAATGGTCGCCATGCTCATGAACGTGTCCGTGCTCAATCTCTACCGGATGGGCATCGCGCACTTCAATAATCTGTCCGCTGAAATATAATGTCTTTCCGGCAAAAGGATGGTTCATGTCTACAGTTACCATGGCATCTGTGATTTTAGCAATTCTGCCTTGGAAAGGATTTCCGTGTTGATCTTGCAAGGGTACGATGTTGCCTTCAAACAACATATCTTCCATAATTTTTCCTTCGTGCGAAAAAACTGATTTGTCTAGTTCTACCACGGCTTGCTCGTCATAAACGCCATAGCCATCTTCTGGTGAAAGAACAAATGAAAATTGATTGCCGGCAATTTTGCCTTCTAAGTTATCTTCAAATTTGTCCAACACATTGTTGTGGCCAAAAAGGAAGGCAAATGGGCTGTCGGTGGTAGCTGAATCCATCACTTCGCCTTTTGGTTCGGTGCGCAATTCGTAGCTGAGTTTAACGACCATGTCTGGTGCTGCTTTCATGTGCTAATTATTTTTTAGGATTAAAAATGTGGGCGAACCAACCACTCGATGATGAAGTAATAAAAACGCCTTTTGTGCCCGCAAAACTAAAATTATTTGGCTAGTCGCTCATCTCTTTACGCTACTATTTTAACGCCATTTGAGTAGTAATGTCGCTAATTCTATCATTTTTGTACTCATGCTCAGATGGCTCACCTTACCCAGCAAATTTAGATTTATTGACCGATTCATCGGCAGTCGAGCGTTTGCCTTATTGGATATTGGCGCTGGAAATCATTCTGCCTCCATTGCTAAGAAATGGTTTCCTAATTGCGAGTATCACGGGGTTGACTTAGACAAACACTACAACAATGACGAGAATGACTTTAAGCAGATGACAGCATTCTATGAAATGAATTTAGAGGATTTGCAGTTTGATGCTATTCCTAATAATCATTTCGATTTCATTTTAATTTCTCATGTAATTGAGCATCTTAAAAATGGCGATGCAGTAATAGAAAACTTGTTGCCTAAACTCAAACAAGGCGGTTTGATTTATGTGGAGTTTCCGGGCTATCAGTCCACACAGCTTCCTCGCATGAAAGGCACTTTGAATTTTTATGATGACGACACACACGTTAGAATTTATTCCGTGGCCGAAATCATGAATTTACAGATGAGAAATAATATGCAAGTGATGGCAGGCGGCACCAGACGTCATTTGCCTACGATGCTTCTAATGCCTTTCAAAATTCCGCACAATCTATTAGTGTACAAGCGAATAATTCCCAGTATATTTTGGGATTACTTCGGATTTGCCGAGTACGTCTTAGCGCGCAAAAAGTAAGCTCCCATCGCCATAGCTCAAGAAACGAAAATCATTGGCTAAAGCATAATCGTAAATCGTTTTCCAATCTTCACCCACCACAGCCGCTACCAATAACAGCAATGTAGAATTGGGTTGATGAAAATTAGTAATCAACGCATCGGCCATCTTTAACTGATAAGGTGGTGCAATCAATATTTGAGTTTTGCAAATCAGTTGAGTGGAGTTATGGCGGCTCATCCAATCGAGCAAAGCGGTTAACGCTTCATCTCTCTTAGTCTCATATGCATTCCACTTATGGTCATATGCATCCCATTGCTTCAGTTCCAATTCTTGAAGTGTAGCTGTAGGGTTTTGCTTTGCTTTTACACCCATCCAATACAGCGTTTCTAACGTGCGCAATGAAGTGGTACCCACCGCTACTAAGGACGGCCTTCCGACTATGCTTTGAATAGTATCACGGCTTAGCCCTATCCATTCTGCGTGCATCTCGTGGTCGGCAATGGTTTCACTCTTCACCGGCTTAAAAGTG
>CANGXE010000249.1 GCA_947457525.1 Bacteroidota bacterium
ACCGTAGTGGTCGGAGAGGTGTTTCTTGCCTTTTTTGAGCACGCTGACAAAGCGTTTGATGCTACTCATGGCAGATCCGTTTTTGCGTACAAGAATGTAGTCGTAAGTGGTTTTTGATTTGGCGCCATAAGATTGCGCAATCGGATTGTTCACGCCATCGTAGGTACATTTTTCAATGCCCGAAATGTCGCCATTTTCTGCATCAAGACAGTCTAACATAGCGCAATAATGTTCGTTGATATCGTTCTCTGTGTTGAGATCTCCACAGATGATTTGCGGCACATCATCGCGCTTATATTTGTTCAATAGCTCAAGGTAGATTTGATCCATTTGTTTCTCACGAATTTCGGTAAACTGGTCGGCTTGGAGGTGTGTGCCTAAGACTTGAAAAGGTTTGCCTTCCCACTCGCCTTCGAGCATGATAGCGCCTTTGCGTGCAAAGCAATCGAAGCCGGTGCAATTTTTAAATTGGATAGTTTCTAACTGTTTGAGCGGCATTTTGCTAATCACCCACACACCGCTGTTGGTCTTTATGTTTTTGCTGTTGTTTGCCGGACCGTAGGTGTAGGGATACAGAGTTGCTAGACCTTCACCAATAATTTTTCTCGCTTTGGGTAAGAAAGCTTCTTGAAATACGATAACATCAAAGTCATTGTTTTTAATCTGCTCCACAATGGCCAAGGCGCGTTCTTCTTTGCCTTTGCGCACCACTATCTTGGGCAACATGTAGATGTTCCAAGAAAGGATTTTTAGCTTTGTTTCGGTGGTGTCGTTGACCCTGTTATTGGTAGGCAACGCAAAACTCTTTTCGGTTAAAAATAGACCGGAAAGAAACACAAGAAGAAGCATGGAAAATCGCATGGGAGAATGTTTAGGCAAATATCTGATTTGAATTTAACTCTTAGTTTTTGATAATGTTATACTATTGCTAATATTTATTTTCCGAGCGAAAATTCTGCCATGCGAAAAGACGAACTTACCCGCTTTGTGAAGCAAACTGCCTTGCAGTTGGGGTTTGGTTCGTGTGGCGTAGCCAAAGCCGAAAAACTTGAACCCGAAGCCGTGCTATTGGAGCAGTGGCTCAATCAAAACCGCCATGGCGAAATGCACTATATGGCTAATCATTTTGATAAGCGAATAGACCCGCGACTGTTGGTGGACGGAGCAAAGTCGGTGGTGTGTTTGTCTTACAATTATTTCACCGAAAAAAAGCAAACAGACCCCACAGCTCCTAAGTTGGCGATGTATGCTTTTGGTAAAGATTATCATGATGTGGTGCGTGCGAAGTTGGAAGAGTTGCTGCGATTAATTCGCGAGGAGGTGGGTGAAGTAAATGGACGTTGTTTTGTTGACTCAGCTCCGGTGATGGAGCGAGCTTGGGCGCAGCGGAGTGGTGTAGGCTGGGTGGGCAAAAACTCCTTGACCTTAACCAAAGGGCAAGGCTCTTACTTTTTCTTAGCGGAGTTGATAATCGATTTGGAATTGAACTATGACAGCCCGGTGAAAGATTATTGTGGCAACTGCACCAAGTGTGTGGATGCTTGTCCCACAGGCGCCATTTATGAGCCTTACAAAGTAGATGGAAGTAAGTGTATTTCCTATTTCACCATAGAGTTAAAAGAAGCTATTCCTGCCTCGATGAAAGGGAAAATGGATAATTGGATGTTTGGTTGCGATGTGTGTCAACAAGTTTGCCCTATCAACGCCCGCGCTGTGCCGCATCAAGAAGAAGCCTTTGAGCCACATCCCGAATTGCTGGGTATGACTAGAGAAGATTGGATGAATTTGAGTGAAGAAACCTTCAAGCAACTCTTTAAAGGCTCGGCTGTGAAGCGAACTAAATACAGCGGCTTGAAGCGAAATATTACTTTTATCCAATAAACAATCAACGTCATCGTTAAATAAAAAAACAAAAGCATGAAAAACATATTGGTATTCTTTGCCTTAGCCATCACTTTATTTTCTTGCAACGGAACAACTTCTGCTCACCTCACAGAAACTTCTGAGAATGGAAAAGTGAAGATTGACATAACGGCCAGCCGCAGCAATGTATTGGATCCATTTAAAGTTAATCTATCGGTGAAAGCTTACGATTTTAAAGAAGGAAAACTAGCGTTCGAAATCATGGCTGATGATTTGAATGAAAAGAATGTACAGTTCAAATGGCAAGACCAAAACAATTGTTTAATCATCATAGAAGAGCGAGATAATAGAGCGCGTACTTTTCAGTTAATAGCCAGCGAAAATCAAGTGCAGTTAGGCGAAATCTAATTTGATTTTTTAGTATATTGGAAAGCCCAATAAATCAAGAAGAATTGAAGGGGTAAACGCAAATACAGTAACAGAGGGGTGATATTCCATTCTTCTGAATGTTGTGCCATAAAAATGTTTGCCGGAAAAATTGCAAGAAGCAAGGCAATGATACCCCATGCGGCAATTCTTCTGGTAGCTGTAAAACACACGGCTATCCCAAGAATAATCTCAATAACACCTGATAGATATACCATCTGTAGCGGATACAGAAATGGTCTCGGCATCATCTTTAAGAAAACAAATCGATGTGTAAAATGGGTGATGCCTGTAATAACCAAAAACACACCCAATACATATGGTAAATATTTTTTCATAGGGCTAATGTACTCTATCTCCGCGTAATTCAAGTTGTTTCATCACATCGGCTTCGTAAGTTAACCATTCTTCCCAGCGTTTCTCGGTGCGGTCTTTTCCGCCAATGGTGTAAGCTAAGTCTAAGAAAAGTTTGTAGTGACCTGCCTCGCTTACCATCAAGTTTTTATAGAACGAACGGAGTTCTTCGTCCTCAATATTTTTTGACAGCAATTTAAAGCGTTCGCAACTGCGAGCTTCAATCAAGGCGGAGAACAAAAGTTTTTCGGCTAGTGACTCAGCGCGGCTGCCACCATTTCGCATAAAGGTGTAAAGCGCACTGACGTAATGATCTTTGCGCTGTTTGCCAAGTTTGAGATTTCGTTTTTTGAGTTGTTGCAACACTAACTCAAAATGTCCCCACTCTTCTTTGACCAGTGGACTAACTTGGTTCACCATGTCTTCATACTCCGGATAATTTTGTATCAATGAAATGGCTGTGGACGTTGCTTTTTGCTCGCAGTAAGCGTGGTCGGTAAGAATATCTTCAATAGATTTTCCGGCAAGGTCTGCCCATCGCGGGTCAGTAGGTAATTTCAGTCCTAACATAGTTTATTCCTTGATTTCATGTACGCCATCTTCAAAAGTGCTACTGTAAATTTCGCAGTTCAGTCCGGTGGCTTTTAAATATTTTTCGCTCACGATTTGTGTAAACTCAGCCACTCGTTGCTCTTGGACAATAGCGATAGCACAACCACCAAATCCAGCTCCGGTCATTCTTGCGCCCAAGCAACCCGTTGCTTGTTGTGCGGCCTCTACTAGCGTATCTAGTTCTATACCGCTCACGGCATAATCATCGCGCAGCGATGTATGCGAAGCATTCATTAAGCGACCAAAAGTAGAGAGGTCGTTCATCATCAACACTTTCACGGCTTCTTTAACTCGA
>CANGXE010000250.1 GCA_947457525.1 Bacteroidota bacterium
ATTTGTTACCGGGTTCGTATACCGTAATTGCAGTGGATAATGTAGGTTGCACAGCTACCTTAACGGCTGATGTGTTTTCACCTCCGGCAACGACTAATTTAACTTTTGTGGCTACTCCAGTGACTTGTTTCGGTGGTTCTGATGGAGCAATTGATATTACTATCATTGGCAATGCGGCCCCCTACACCATTTCTTGGAATACTCCAAATGGTGATGTTACAGAAGACGTTTCTAATTTGCCTTTTGGTTATTATTCTGTTCAAGTAGTGGATACCAATAACTGTGCTGCTGCGGGAGGGGATTCGATTTTGGTTAATCAACCTACACAGTTGGCTATAGATACCAATGTGGTTGATGTATCTTGTTTTGGACAAACCGATGGTAGTATTACATTGGTTATTTCGGGAGCTACACCACCATACAACAACCCAACATGGAACGGTGGCGGCTCTGCAAATCCGTTCACCGGCTTGTCTGCAGGAAGTTATAGCGTAACTGTTTCAGATGCGAATAACTGTACAGCGGCTGTCAATAATATTCCAATTGTTGAGCCACCGGTGTTGACGGTTAATCCAGTTGCAACTGATGTCACATGTCCGGGCTTTAATGATGGCACTGTAACAGCAAACGCAGCGGGCGGTACGCCAAGTTATACCTATCAATGGAACCCAAGTGTAGGTACTACATCGGTTATTAGTCAATTAGCACCTGCGCAGTATAGTGTTACTGCCACCGACAGCAGAAACTGTACCGCATCCGGCACGGCTACAGTTATAGAACTGCCGGGCATTCAATTGTCTGGAACGCCAAGTAATGTACTTTGCTATCCCTTACAAAACGGCTTTGTGAATTTGTCTGCGGTATCTAACTTCCCTCCAACAAGTTACGTTTGGAGCAATGGAGCCACTTCTGAAGATATTTTTGGATTGGCAGCAGGAGTTTACTCAGTGACCATTACCGACCAAAACAATTGCGTGGTGGATACTACATTCGAGATATTTAATGACGATGCATTTGTGATTAGTGCCACACCGTCTCTGAGTAACATTGACCTTGGCGAATCGGTGCAATTGAACGTAAGCGCAAGTGGTGGAAATGTTGCCTCTGTGCTTTGGCTGCCGGCAAATGGGTTAGATTGTACAGACTGTGTGTCGCCAACTTCATCGCCATTGCAAACAATTGATTATGGTGTTACAGTTACTTCAGATTCGGGATGTGTAGCCTTTGATAGTGTGCGCATCATCGTGACTCCTCGCTACGAAATCTTTATACCAAACGGATTTACGCCAAATGGTGACGGAGCAAATGACTATTTCTCAGTTTACGGCAACAAAGGCTCATGGAAACAATTCCAAGTGACCATATTTAACCGTTTAGGCGAAAAAGTGTATGAAAGTACTGATCCGAACTTCCAATGGGATGGTACATTTAAAGGAAAACCATTGAACCCTGCTGTTTTTGTTTATCTCGTAAACATCGTTTTCTTGGATAATTATGTACCGGAAATCTATAAAGGTAGCGTAACCTTGGTTAAATAGCTATTTGGGAGCGGGTTTTAGGCTCGCTCCCAAATAGTTTTACAGAAAACCTAATTGTTCCTCAAATTGGGTTTGGTATTTTAAGAATAACATATTATCATTGCGCTCCCAAAAAAATAACAAGTTATGAGTAAAGTATGTGAACTTACCGGAAAACGACCAATGTCTGGGCACACTGTGTCTCACTCAAACGTTAAGACAAAACGTAAGTTTCTTCCAAATTTGAAGAAAAAGAAGTTTTATATCCCTGAATTAGATGAAACAGTACAGTTAAAAGTGTCAACTTCAGCTATTCGTACTATAAACAAGAAAGGAATTTTTAGCTATTTGAAAGAGTTAGCTAAAAAAGGCGACATCAAATTGAATTAATCAAGATAAAAACGAAAACCCGTCATGGCAAAGAAAACCAAAGGCAACCGAATTCAGGTAATTCTGGAATGTACCGAGCAAAAGGAATCAGGTGTTCCGGGAATGAGCCGTTATATGACCTACAAAAACCGTAAAGTAACTACGGAAAGACTAGAGTTGAAAAAATATAACCCATTCTTGAAAAAAGTAACTACTCACAAAGAAATTAAATAAGAGAAACCATGGCAAAAATTTCAAAAAACGCGAGAACTGACCGTGGAGCCACCGTAGGTTCTAAAGATTATGTTAAAGTAATTAAGGCAGTAAAGTCTAAAACTAACAACTACTCATTCTTGGAGAAAATCGTTCACAAGGATAAAGTACAAGATTATTTAGCCGGTAAAGAGGTTTAATTTTGTATATAAATTATTTCATAAAGCATCTTTCGCGCAGAGAGATGCTTTTTTAGTTTTACGCTATGGGACTATTTGACTTTTTCACCAAAGATAAAAAAGACGACCTCGACAAGGGGTTAGAGAAAACCAAAGAAGGGTTTTTGTCTAAAATAACGCGCGCCATTGCCGGAAAAACAAAGGTAGATGACGCGGTTTTGGATGATTTGGAAGAAGCCTTAGTCTCTTCTGATGTGGGGCTTCAAACTACTATCAAAATCATTGGTCGAATAGAAAAGAGAGCAGCTTCTGAAAAGTATGTTTCTAGCGCTGAGCTTAACCAATTGATTAAAGAAGAAATTGAGCAAATATTAGCGGAGAACAAAAACGAAGACCAAACCGGGTTTAATGTGCCGGAAGGGAAGAAGCCTTACGTGATAATGGTAGTTGGTGTAAATGGTGCAGGTAAGACTACTACTATTGGTAAGCTTTCGCACCAGTTTAAAACAGCCGGCAAGAAGGTTTTACTTGGCGCAGCAGACACTTTTCGTGCAGCGGCCATCGACCAATTAGACGTGTGGGCACAGCGTGCAGGGGTGGAAATTGTAAAAACGCAAATGGGAGCCGACCCGGCTTCTGTGGCTTATCAAACGTTGGAAAAAGGATTGCAAATTGGAGCCGATGTCGTGATTATAGACACAGCAGGTCGTTTGCATAATCGCATTGACTTGATGAATGAGTTGAGTAAAATTAAGCGCGTGATGCAAAAGCTAATGCCCGATGCCCCTCACGAGGTGTTGTTGGTGCTAGATGGTTCTACCGGACAAAATGCTGTAGAACAAGCCAAGCATTTTACAGTGGCTACACAAGTGACCGCGCTGGCCATCACCAAGCTTGACGGCACCGCCAAAGGAGGTGTGGTTTTGGGTATTTCCGACCAGTTCCAAATTCCGGTAAAGTACATTGGCGTAGGAGAACAAATTGACAAGTTACAGGTGTTTAACAAGCGCTTGTTTGTTGAAACATTATTTAAGAAGACGACCTAGATTTTAGGTTTAAACCGGCACATGAAAACAAAAACACTCAAGAAAGATAAAGTATCAGTCATTACCCTCGGGTGCTCCAAAAACTTGGTAGACAGCGAAGTGATGATGAACCAGCTGCAAGTGGGTGGCTATGATGTGAAGCACGATAAATGGAGCAAAGGCCGCAACATTGTTATCGTGAACACCTGTGGGTTTATTGACCGTGCAAAAGAGGA
>CANGXE010000251.1 GCA_947457525.1 Bacteroidota bacterium
GCTAGCGCACATCATCAATGCTCGTGTAGAAGAAATTTTCACTTCTGTACATTTCGAAGTTAAGAGTTCGGGTTATGTAAATTCTTTGAATGCCGGCATCGTAATTACTGGTGGTGGCTCGCAACTGAAACACTTAAAACAATTGGTAGAATACACCACAGGATTGAGCGCAAGAATTGGTTATCCTACTTCTTACGTGTCGAGCAACAATAAAGAAGAATATAAGCACCCGTTGTTTGCCACGGGTCTTGGCTTGGTGTTGGAAGGTTACAAATCGTATGATGACATGGATATGCCGGAACGTCTGGAGTTTTATCCGGAGTTGTACATTGAGATACCGGAGCCTCAGCCGGTGGCAGAAGTGATAGAGACTGTCGTTGTTGAAACACCGACTTCTCAAACTTCGCCAATCAACACCGATGAATTGATGCATGAAGAAGTGGAAGATACACGCCACGTTGAAGTGATTATGCACGACAAAAAGCAACCTAAGCCGGGTCTTAAAAACTTGTTGCAAGACATGGAATATAAATTCAAAAAATGGTTTGTGGATGATGATGCCGCAAAAGGCGACTTCGACAACTAGTCATCTACAAAAAAATAATCATACAACCCTCGAGCGCTACTGCAATAGCGCTCATTTTTTTGCTTTTTAAGTAGAGTTTTTCATTGTACTTTTTACACAACACTACACTAAATAGCGTAGACAAATGAGCCATAAAATGTTTTATTAAACATAAACTATGTAACACCTTTGTGGTGACACACAAACATTATTTCACTACCATCTTAACGTGAGAAGTTGAGGAGGGAAAAACAAAAGCACATGGAACCATCATTCTTATTCGATTTGCCAAAGGAGCAATCATCCATCATCAAAGTTTTTGGTGTAGGCGGAGGCGGAAGCAACGCTGTTAACCACATGTACGACCAAGGTATTGCAGGCGTAAACTTTGTGGTACTTAACACCGACTCTCAAGCATTAGAGATGAGTCGTATTCCAAATAAAATTCAACTCGGCCCGGCCTTGACACAAGGCTTAGGCGCAGGGGCAAAACCACAAGTAGGTGCACAAGCTGCGGAAGAAAGTATAGAGGTCATTAAAGAACTGTTGAGCAAAAATACCAAGATGGTATTTATCACTGCCGGCATGGGTGGTGGCACAGGCACAGGCGCTGCTCCGGTGGTAGCTCGCACAGCTCGCGAAATGGGTATTTTGACCGTAGGTATCGTCACTACGCCTTTTTGGTTTGAAGGCAAAGGGCGTTTCAATTCGGCTAAGGATGGTATCGATAAATTGAAAGCGGAAGTAGATACTTTGCTAGTCATCAATAACGATAAAATTAGAGACATGTATGGCAACTTGACGCGCAGCGAAGGGTTTGGTCATGCGAATAATATATTAACTACAGCTGCCAAAGCTATTTCTGAAATCATCACTGTTCCCGGTGAGATGAACGTAGACTTTGCCGATGTGGAGACAGTAATGAAAGGCGGTGGCACAGCCGTGATGGGAAGCGCCACAGCCGAAGGCGAAGACCGTGCTAAAGTAGCGGTTAAAGGAGCGTTACATTCACCTTTGTTGTATGAAAACAACATCAAAGGCGCGAGAAGAGTGTTGGTGAATATCACCACCGGCACTAAACAAGTGACGATGGATGAAATCGGTGCAGTGATGGAGTTTGTGCAAGAGCAAGCAGACAACATCGACATTGATGTGGTGATGGGAGCTTGTGATGATCCGTCTATTGGCGAAAAATTGACAGTGACATTAATCGCTACAGGTTTTGAAACCAAACAAGAAATTGGTTTTTCGCAAGTAGTAGAAAAAGTAGTTCATCAATTGAATGATAAAATAGAAACTACAACCGTAGCACAAACAGTAGCTCCGGTAAATAATGTAGTGGCTGAAGTAACGCTTGCTGAGGTAGATAACGTAGTGTTAGACACGGTGAATGATGAACTAGATTTCTTTGCTCCGATTGACATCACCAGCGAAGAAGCCAATGAGTTTTCAGTGGAGTTTAATGTATCTCGCGATGAGCAAAAACTTTTAGAAACATTTGAAGCTGCGGCTACTACACAAGAGATAGTAGAAGAGCAACCTATTATTTTGGCAGAGCAAAATGTAGTGGAAGAAGAAATCATCACATACCACAAGCGCAGCTACGAAACCGAAACTACTCAAGCTTACAAGCCGGAAGAATTGAACAAAGATTTGGAAGACAGAAAGCGTGTGTTGGCGGGCTTAAGCTATCGCGTGGGCAACAAACAAAATTTGAGCGACCTCGAAAACGAACCGGCTTACAAAAGAAAAGGCTTGGATGTGAACAGCGACAGTGAATACTCTACACAAAATGAAGTGTCGAGATACTCCGTAGGCAACGATGCTTTCGACCGTCCCGAAATCAAAAAGAACAACACTTACCTACACGACAATGTAGACTAAGCAACATATAATCGGTGCGCTGCACCACAACTTTCTCTCCTTAGTTAGTGTGTCCAAAATTTCCCGGGTTCTCAGCCCGGGATTTTTTATTTTGGCGCGGCAATGGAAACAATCATCGGCACCGACATCAATCTCGCTCAACAGTTTTTAGAACAAGGAAACGTGATAGGCATTCCTACAGAAACCGTTTATGGTTTAGCGGGCAATGCACTCAACGAAGAGGCGGTGCTCAAGATCTTTTCGGTAAAGAACAGACCTTACTTCGACCCGCTGATTGTTCACACCCACAGCCTCGATGAAGTGACCAAATACACACAGCAAGTGCCGCAGCGAGCTTTGGATTTGATGGAGGCATTTATGCCCGGCCCGCTCACGGTGCTGTTGCCGCGTCAAAGTTGTATTCCCGATTTAGTGACCTCCGGTCTCGAAACTGTGGCCGTGCGCATTCCTAATCATCCGCTCACGCTTTCGCTCTTGCAGCAACTGGCTTTTCCGTTGGCAGCGCCTAGTGCTAATCCTTTTGGTTACATCAGCCCCACCACGTCTTATCATGTCTATGACCAATTGCATGGCCGCATTCCCTACATCCTCGAAGGAGGTGCCACGGAGATAGGCGTGGAGTCGACCATCGTGGGGTTCGAAAATAATCAAGCCGTGGTCTATCGCTTGGGTGGTTTGGCCATCGAGGAGATAGAGCGTGTGGTCGGCAAGGTGTTTGTGCAGACCAACACGAGCTCCGACCCCAAAAGCCCCGGCATGTTGAAGAGCCACTATGCCCCTCGCAAGCGCCTGGTGCTCACCGATGCGTTTGACATCACGGACGATGAACTGAGCCGAGTGGGTGTCATCGCTTGGGACAAAAAAGTGGTGGGCGTGCCCGACCATCATCAAATAGTGCTTTCCGAAAATGGCAGCTTGAAAGAAGCCGCCAAACATCTCTTTGCCGCCATGCGCACCCTTGACGAAACGGACGTAGACTACATCATTGCCGTCCGTGTGCCGGACGTAGGCCTTGGCCGCGCCATCAACGACCGCCTGAAACGAGCGGCTGCTTAA
>CANGXE010000252.1 GCA_947457525.1 Bacteroidota bacterium
GATGACAACGTGAGTACCGTGGAAGTGAAATCACTTGACTTTCTTTCATCAGTGAATGAGAGTTTTGAAAGTGGTTTGCAGTTTCAAGGATTGGGGGTAATGAAGAATAACGACCTCAGCTCGAACTACTCTGTGCGAGGCGGCAATTTTGATGAAAACCTAGTTTATGTCAATGATTTCGAAATTTATCGCCCTTTCCTCATTCGCAGCGGACAACAAGAAGGCTTGAGTTTTATTCACCCAAGCATGGTCAGCAATGTAAAATTCTCCTCCGGAGGTTTTCAATCGCGCTATGGAGATAAATTAAGTTCGGTATTGGATGTAACATACAAAAAGCCGCTGCGTTTTGGCGGTTCGTTCTATGCCAGCTTATTAGGTTTTGGCGGTCACATAGAAGGCAGTGATAAAAATGGAAAAGTCTCTTTCTTAGTGGGTGTGCGCCAACGATTGAGCCAATACATACTTCGCTCATTGGAAGAAGAAGGGCAATACAGCCCCAACTTTATTGATGTGCAAGGTTTCTTCACTTTTAAGTTGAGTAAAAAACTAGGGCTGGAAGTTATCAGCAACTTCTCGCGCAATAACTATGTGTTCAAACCCGAAACTCGTGAAACTACATTTGGCTTGCTCACCGATGTAAAGAAACTCACTATCTTCTTTGACGGGCAAGAAGCAGACCGCTATGAAAGTTTGATGAATGGTCTATCTCTCGTTTATTCTCCTAACGAAAATCTCCGCATTAAATGGCTCGCTTCGCACTACCGCAACCGAGAGAAAGAAGCCTATGACATTTTGGGTGAATATTTTCTTTCGCAAGTAGAAAGTGACCTCGGCAAAAGTAATTTTGGCGAAGTGCTCTATAGTCTCGGCATCGGTGGATTACAAGATTGGGGGCGAAATACGTTAAGCACAGATATTATCTATGGTGGCCACCGTGGCTCTTGGTTTAGCAAAAAGAAAAACCACAACTTGCTATGGGGTTTTGATTACAAACACGAAATTATTGCCGACCGCTTGAATGAATGGGATAGATTAGACTCTGCCGGCTATTCTTTACCCAATAATTACAACATTGACTTCAACAATCCTTCGCCTTTTACCAAACAAAATGTAGAGTTAAGCCGCGTACTCAAATCTTCGTTTAATCTAAACAGCAACCGAATTTCGGGTTTCTTTCAAGATACTTGGAAATTTGGCGATACCTCCCAATTTAGCCTCAACTATGGTGTACGTTTTCAATGGTGGGATGTCAACAAAGAAATCGTAGTTACCCCGCGATTACAGTTTAGCTATAAACCCAAAACCAAAGCCGACATTGTGTTGACTGCAGCCGTTGGCGCTTACTATCAGCCACCTTTCTATCGTGAAATGCGTAACCTCAGCGGGCAAGTAAACACCAACCTTCGCGCACAAAAATCTATTCACTCAGTGTTGGGTGTAAACTATGCATTCAAAGCCTGGAAGCGCAACTTTAGCCTCACCTCTGAAGTTTACTACAAGCACCTCTGGGATCTTGTGCCTTATGAGTTTGACAACGTGCTCATTCGTTACTTTGGTCAAAATCAAGCCAAGGGCTACTCTGCCGGATTTGACGTGCGCCTCAATGGTGAGCTAGTGGAAGGCGCAGAAAGTTGGATCAGCATGAGCGTAATGAAAACTGCCGAAGACATCATTGGTGACAAATACACTGAATATTACGACACTGCCGGCAATGCGATTGCCAATATAGCTGCCAATGCGGACCGTATCGTTGACTCAAACACTATTTTTCCGGGTTACATTCCTCGCCCTACGGACCAACGCGTCAACTTCGCTCTTTTCTTTCAAGACTATATTCCCAAATTTAAATTCATTAAAGTATCTGTGAGTTTGGTCTTCGGCACCGGCCTTCCTTTTGGTCCGCCTGACAGCGACCGTTACAAAGACGACTTAAGAATTCCTCCCTATCGTAGGGTAGATATTGGTTTCAGCGGTCAACTCTGGAACCCAATCTGGGCCAAAAAGAAAAATGTTTTTAATCAAGGTCTAAAAAGCGCTTGGCTTACACTCGATGTCTTTAACATCTTCGGCATTACCAACACTGTTTCCTACCTTTGGATTAACGACATTAACAACAACCGCTATGCAGTGCCTAATTACCTTACGGCCAGACGTATCAACGCCAAATTGCTGATTAACTTTTAACTCAGTTTAATAGTAAAATTTCTCTTTTTTGATCAATACACTGCGATTTGTAGTATTGACTATACCGGTCTTCAATTCAGCTTAAATTCACTTCTTTGGATTAGTCTCCGGCTCTTTAGGTTTATCTGCCTCAGTAGTTTTCTCAGTAGCCTTTTTCTTCTTTGATTTCTTTTTCTTGAATAAATCTGACGCCTTATCAAACTCTTTGCGATAAGAAATACCTACCCCCGTGCGGTTGGTGTTGCGGGAGTTGTAGTAATCATAGTTAGTTTTATTAAACGCCTTGGCACGCCAAGCTCCGTCCGGTGTAAGCGTATATTCTATTTGAAAGTCACCGGTTGGAATAACGGCTCGCGCTCCTCCCCCTTCGGTCACTTGCGCAGATCCAAAATCTAAGTTCCCCCCTGCGTTGAGCGACAAGCGATTGTTCAAGAATTTTTGCGATAGTGCTAATTGCAACTCACGTCTAGTTTGAGAAGTAAGCGGTGTGGCTCCGGTGCCATTGTCAATGCTGTTTAAATCATCATACTGGCGATAACCGATGTTGATGTCGAGGTCTTTTACATTAGCATAACCCAATAAACTGCTGAGGTAGTTAGACAACTGCGAAGAAACAAACTCACTCACCGTATTGGCAGCTGTGCCGCCATAGTTTACATTTCGCAAGGCATCAGTAGAGGGCAAAAAACGGTTCATCACCAACAAGCCAAACACTTGGTTATTTAACTGATTTTCGTTGTTGCGCAGCAAAGCCAACTTCTGGTCTACATAACCTTTTATAGTCGGATCCGGGTCGATGGCCTGAATGCCGAAGGACACGTTTGGTCGCTCTAAAACTCCAGTCAAATTCAATAACAAGTTTATAGGAATTCGGCTACGGGCGGTGTTGGTGAGCTGACTATTTTGGGTGCTTTGACCGGTGTTACCGTTCACCAAGTCATCAATTAAGTCAGTAACTGAAGCGCGGACTTGATAGACGGCATCAATATCTAAAGCAGCCTTGTAGACATCGCCCGTAAAGTTAATGGATCCACCTTTATTAATGACAAACTTCTTGTTGATAATGTTTTGCAAGGTGAACAAATAGTCCCCTCGGTCTATCTCATAGGAACCGAATATGCCAAAACTGCCAATCTTTGGCAATATCACTTTAAGGTTGCCGCTGCCATAGCCGGTCAACACATCGCCCGCTTGCGGGTCGAGAATGATGTCCATCCGCGCATCGGGGGTAATATCTACATCAAGAATAAACGTGACGCCATTTAACTTGAGCGGCATTTTTGCTTTGACGGTGCTGTCTTGTGATTTGTCTAC
>CANGXE010000253.1 GCA_947457525.1 Bacteroidota bacterium
ATTTCGGCTCGAGAAATATCTTCATCGTGACCTTCCATCGCTTTGGTAGATGGAGTGATAATTGGTCTAGGCAACTTATCGTTTTCTTTCAACCCTTCAACTAATGTTTCCCCACAAAGTACTCTTTTACCTAAAGCGTATTCCCGCGCAGCATGTCCGGCCAAATAGCCACGTATCACCATTTCTATACGCACGGGTTCGCAACGCTTGCCTATGGAAACATTTGGATCGGGAGTGGCTAATAACCAATTCGGCACAATGTCTTTAGTGGCATTCAAAAAATGTGCAGCTAACTGATTGAGAATAGCGCCCTTTTGCGGAATTGGCTTAGGTAAAATATGATCAAATGCAGAAATGCGGTCTGAGGCGATAACAATGATTTTATCATCGAGTGTGTAAACATCGCGTACTTTACCATGATAGACAGAAGTTTGTCCGGGAAAATTGAAATTAGTTTGGGTGATGGTTTGGTTTGGCATAAGGTGTTTCGTACTGTTTATTCGATTTAATTATTCTTCATCTCTTCTAGTCTCGGCAGTGAGTTTTTCATATGCTTTGATAATCTCTTTCACCAAGCGATGGCGAACCACATCGTTTTCATTCAACTGAATTTGTGAAATGCCTTCGACCGGGCGCAATATACGCAAGGCGGTACCTAATCCCGATTTTACTTTTGGTGGCAAATCTATTTGCGTAGGGTCGCCTGTCACAATTACTTTTGAGTTTGCCCCAATACGAGTCAAAAACATTTTCAATTGCATATCACTGCAGTTTTGCGCTTCGTCTAAAAGTATAAATGCATTATCTAAAGTTCGACCGCGCATAAATGCCAATGGTGCCACTTCAATAATTCGATTTTCCATAAAGTAAATCAACTTATCGGGTGGAATCATATCATCCAACGCATCGTACAATGGGCGCAAATAAGGATCAATCTTTTCTTTCAAATCACCGGGCAAAAAACCTAAACTCTCTCCGGCTTCCACAGCTGGGCGAGTGAGAATAATCTTCTTTACGCTTTTATCTTTCAGAGCACGAACGGCAATAGCCACTGCGGTGTATGTCTTCCCTGTTCCGGCTGGACCAACAGCAAATACAATATCATTCTTCTCACTTTCTTTGACCAACTGCGCTTGGTTTTCTGTTCGTGCGCGCACCACCAAACCGTTGTTGCCATAGACGATTACATTTTTCAACTCCGCAGCTTTTTTCTCCTCACCTTCTCCGCTAGAATTGATTATGGCTTCGATGTTATCTTCCGTCAACTTACCATAACGCTCGATGTGTGCCACCATGCGTTTAACTTTGTCTTTAAACACGTTTATATCTTCCACATTACCCTCCAACTTAATCAAGTTGCCACGCGACACCATGCGCAAGGTTGGGAAACTCTTTTTAAGAAAATTGAACCGCGAATTGTTTACACCAAAAAAGTCGATGGGGTCGATACCCTCAATTTGATAAGTAGCTTCTGTCAAAGTTTCAAATTTAGATTGCTCAAATCTAATGAAACAGAACGGTTCAAAAGTGTATAGCAAATTATAACTATCCACATATTTTTCCACTAAATGCATTTCTGATTACTGATTATATCTCACACATTTGTGAGTACACATTACTATGCCGCTAATTACCCTGCTTACCGACTTAGGAACAAAAGATTTTCACTTGGCAGCCATTAAAGGCGCTATATTGTCTCAGTATAATGCTTTTGTGCCAATGGTAGATATTAGTCATGAAGTGAAGCCATTTGATATCAAAGAGGCGGCTCACATTCTCAAAAATAGTTTCCACCATTTTCCCAAGGGTACTATTCACTTGGTGCACGTGAGCGGAAGCAGCAGCAATAAACTTTTATTGTGTGAAATTGCTGGGCATTATATCATCACCTTCGATACTGGCATATTGTCTATTGCATTTGAAAAATCGCAATGCAAAATTTTTGAGGTCAATGAAGAAATCATTGACACGCACTCTTTGCTTCACGAGCAATCCATCGCTCGAACGATTGATTTTTTGCTGAAAGAATATTTGCCCACAGACTTTGCTCATCCGGCAGGAAGCATTAAAGAGTTTCGCTTGTTGCAACCCATGACAATGCAAGGGAATATCCGGGGCACAGTAGTTTACATTGACAATTATGGCAATTGCATCAGCAATATTTCGCGCAAAATGGTAGAAGATCATTTTGGCGACCGAAAAGTTAGTGTCAACTCTAATGTAGGCTTAGCCAGCGGCATCAGCAAAAACTACAGCGATGTAGAGGAAGGTGAAATTGTTTGCTTGTACAATAGTTCAGGATTTTTAGAAATTGCCATCAACCGAGCGCAAGCCGAGAAATTACTCGGTATTAAAATTGATACTCCGGTGATGATTATGCCGGAATAATTTAAAGACTTTCCATGCTCATACGCCTCGTCAAATTAACTCTTCAAGAAGATAATATCAATCAATTTCAAGCCATCTTCGAAGAAAGAAGAGAACGAATTGCTCATGCTCCGGGCTGCTTGGGTGTAGCTTTGCTTCAAGACATAAAGCATCCAAATATTTTGTTTACCCACAGCAAATGGGACAATGAAACTTCGCTCAACCATTATCGTGACTCTGAATTGTTTGTAGAAACATGGAAACTGGTTAAACCACTTTTTGCTGCACCCGCGCAAGTATGGAGTGTACAGGAGAAATAAAAAAAGAGAGGCTATGTGCCTCTCTTTTTAGTTAGCTAATCTTTACACAAAAAACGCGTAGGTTTTATAAAGAAAGAATAAAATCAAATCTTATTTATTGATAGTCAATTTTGTTCTGAATGTTTTATCTCCACCTTTCACTTCTAGGATATAAAGACCTGTTGCGATACCATTGGCAGAAACTACTATTGAGTTCACATCCGATTGAAGACTAGTTATAACTTGTCCATTTAGATTGAACAATGTAGCTGTGAAATAAGTTGAATTTTCTAACCAATTGATGGTGAATTGACCGTTATTTGGATTTGGGAATACTTGCACATTGGCAGTTTCAATTTCTATAACGCTGCTAATCAATTCAATATCTTGAATATTGCGCGGTTGAATTTGATAGCCTGAAGTGTAGGGAGAAGAGTTATCGAATTGTCCACCGATACCAGACACATTGAAATTGCCTGTTGGTCGTGGCATGTTAGTCTTGAAAATATTAGTTTGCTCGTCAATTCTGATTTCCCAAGTGTTTTGCCCATCAGTAACCGTGCAACTAAATCCGCTGGCTTTACCAGTGGTATCCCATTGCGAAGGAGTAACTAAAGATACATTGTTCAATCGGATTAATTCACTCTCTGTGCTTTCGTCCAAATCTTGAACTAACACCGGATTCGGCACTGTGCCTATTCCTATTTTGGACACTGTATCTATGAAAACTAATTGAGTTACACCGGAGAAAAACCCTACTTCACCTTTAACAGTTACCGAATCACCTTCTAAAACTGTATAACCAAAATTAGAAGCCGGAGAAAATACTTGA
>CANGXE010000254.1 GCA_947457525.1 Bacteroidota bacterium
CGATATTTCAACCATGGACCAGCCATTGAGATATGGTCAGTCGTACATTTTCCTTTAGCTTTAATCAAAAGTTTCAATCCTTTCAAGTCGGTGCCTTCCCATGCGGCAAACGGAGCTAACAATTGCAAGCGATCTGAAGTAGGCGAAACCGCTACTTGAATACCACTGCCATCAGCAGCCGGAGCTTGATAGCCGGCATCTTCCACTGCGAAACCTTTCACCGGCAATTCATAACCGGTTGGGGCATCTAGTTTTACTTGCTCGCCATTTTCGTTGGTTAATGTGTCGGTCAAAGGGTTGAAGGTCAAATCACCCGCAATTGCTAAAGCTGTAGTGATTTCAGGTGAAGCTACGAAAGCGTAAGTATTTGGGTTGCCGTCTTGACGAGCCGCAAAGTTGCGGTTGAAAGAGTGAACGATAGTGTTTTTCTCTTTTTTGTCTGCTCCGTGGCGTGCCCACATACCGATGCATGGTCCGCAAGCGTTAGCAAAAACTTCTGCCCCAATTTTGTTAAACACATCAATGAATCCATCGCGCTCGATAGTGAAACGAATTTGCTCTGAACCCGGAGTGATACTAAATTCCGCTTTTGATTTTAGGTTTTTCTCTGCCACTTGTTTAGCTAAAGAAACCGAGCGAGAAATATCTTCATAAGAAGAGTTAGTACAGCTTCCAATCAAACCAACTTTTACATTCGTTGGCCAGCCGTTTGCTGCTGCAGCTTCTTTCATTTTAGAAATTGGTGTAGCCAAATCCGGAGTGAAAGGTCCGTTGATGTATGGTTCTAATTCGTCTAAGTTGATTTCGATAACTTGGTCGAAATACTTTTCTGGATTAGCATAAACCTCAGGGTCGCCTGTCAAGTGTGCTTTCACAGCGTTGGCCGCATCGGCTACATCAGCGCGGTCAGTAGCGCGTAAATAACGATCCATGCTTTCATCATAACCAAATGTAGAAGTAGTCGCACCGATTTCTGCACCCATGTTGCAAATCGTACCTTTGCCGGTGCAGCTCATAGAAATTGCTCCTTCGCCAAAGTATTCAACCACAGCACCTGTTCCACCTTTCACGGTCAAAATGCCAGCCACTTTTAAGATTACGTCTTTAGCAGAACACCATCCGCTCAATTTGCCGGTAAGTTTCACACCAATCAATTTTGGTTGTTTCAACTCCCAAGCCAAACCGGCCATCACATCGCAAGCATCTGCACCACCCACACCAATGGCAATCATTCCCAAACCACCGGCATTCACCGTGTGGCTATCTGTTCCGATCATCATACCGCCAGGGAATGCATAGTTCTCCAACACGATTTGGTGAATGATACCGGCACCCGGTTTCCAAAAACCGATACCATATTTATTCGATACGGAAGCTAAGAAATCATACACTTCTTTGTTGCCTGAAGTGGCAGCCGCTAAGTCAGTTTTAGAACCGTCTTTAGCCGTAATCAAGTGGTCGCAGTGCACGGTTGAAGGAACAGCCACTGTTGGGCGACCAGCTTGCATAAATTGTAACAAAGCCATTTGAGCCGTAGCGTCTTGCATGGCTACGCGATCCGGTGCAAAGTCAACATAACTTCCACCACGTTTAAAATCTTCCAATGCTTGTGAACTGTGAAGATGAGAGTACAAAATCTTTTCAGTGAGCGTAAGTGGACGGTTCAATAATTTTCGAGCGGCTTCGATTTTGCCCGGAAGTTCAGCGTACACTTTCTTAATCATTTCAATGTCAAATGCCATGTTGTTTCTGTTTTGGTTTTAGAAATCAAATGAATGAATAATTTTCAAATTTGGTGGTGCAAATGTAGTAGTATTTCGATGAAACGAAAATTTAGCTAGCGAAAATTCGCTAAATCTTTTTTCGCTAAAATTTAGTGTAGAAAGAGGTATGTTTGCGGTTAGTGAATTTAACCGAAAACATTCAACTTGCCATCCGAGCTATCCGTGCCAATTTATTGCGTACGGTTTTAACATTACTCATTATCACTTTTGGAATTATGGCGTTGATTGGCATTCTCACGGCTACCGAAGGCATTAAAATGAAAATGGTGAGTAGTTTTTCTGAAATGGGATCGAACACCTTTGGCATAAAAAATGATGCTGCAATACGAAGAAGTGGCGGTCGCAGGAAAAAGAAAGCGGAGAATCCGAACATCACTATTCAACAAGCATTAGCCTTCAAGGAAAGTTTCCAATTTCCGGCCACTGTTTCGGTTTCTTCGATTGCCGATGACATTGCCATCATCAAGTACGAATCGCAGAAGACTAATCCTAATGTAAAAGTGTTTGGTGTGGACGAAAATTATCTAAAAGTGAGTGGGCAAAATGTGGCAGAAGGCCGCAATTTCTCCAAATCTGAGGTGGAGAACGGAAGTGATGTTATTTTGCTTGGGAAAGATGTTATTGCTAAAATTTTCCAGCCTTACGATACGGTAATTGGTAAAATGGTCAGCATTGGCACCAAGAAGTTTAAAGTAGTAGGCTTGCTTGGGTCAAAAGGAGCGAGCCAAATTTCTACAGACAATCAAGCTATTGTGCCATTGCAAAGCGCGCGGAGAAGTTTTCCGGATGAAGATAAATCCTATATCATCAATGTGATGGTAGATAAAGCAGAAGACTTGGATTTGGCCATTGAAGAGGCCACCGGTGTACTTCGCTCTGTCCGTAAACTTAGATTGGGTTATGAAAATGATTTTGCCATCACCAAAAGCGAACGCTTAGCCGACCAAATTCTTGATCAATTGAAGTATGTAAAAGTGGCTACGTTTGTCATTGGTATATTGACCTTGATTGGAGCAGGTATTGGTTTGATGAACATCATGCTAGTGAGCGTAAACGAGCGCACTCGTGAAATCGGCATCAGCAAAGCTTTGGGCGCCACGCGCAGAACTATTCTTATTCAATTTTTAACGGAAGCTATTTTGATTTGTCAAATTGGTGGTTTCTTTGGTATCATTTTGGGACTAGCAGTTGGAAATGGCGTTGGCGCATTTCTTAAAACAGGGTTTATCTTCCCTTACTTGTGGGTTTTATTGGGCATTGTATTTACCTTCATCGTTGGCCTTGCTGCCGGAATTTATCCCGCCATCAAAGCTGCAGATTTAGACCCGGTCGAAGCATTACGATATGAATAAATAGAAACTAAACATCATATAACTGACAGCTAACAACAGGCAACTAACAACCGAAAATCGAACATGAACAAAAAACAAAAGTACCGCGACCTCATTGCTCAAAGTTTTGACTTCCCCCAGCGCGATTTTAAAGAAGAGAAAGGGTTGTTAGAGTGGAACGACTTGCCGCTAAACGAAATTGTTGCGAAATATGGTTCTCCGTTGCGGATAACTTATTTGCCTAAGATTGGTCAGCAAATACAAAAAGCAAGAAGGCTTTTTAATGCTGCCATGGCTAACAATAACTACAATGGCGATTATCATTACTGCTATTGCACCAAGAGTTCGCATTTCTCGTTTGTTGTAGAGGAAGCATTGAA
>CANGXE010000255.1 GCA_947457525.1 Bacteroidota bacterium
ATTTGGTGATGTTGACGTTCGCATTTTCATGTACATATACTTCGGTCACATGGTTGTAAAATGCACTACTACTTAAGTTTTGAAAATCTTCAATGATGTTCAATTGCGCACCAGTTTCGGCAATAATCAAACTTCTACTCTGAGTAAACTGCTCCGCATTATTGTATAAATGAATAACTAAAAGTGGTTTTTCTACTATGACGTTTTTAGCAACGTAAATGAATACTCCATCTTGTGCGAATGCTGTGTTTAGCGCACCAAAATGTTCTTCATTCAGATGCACGAGTTGGCCATACTTTTTTTCAGCCAATTCTTTTTGATTGGTAAATGCATCTTTTAAATTGGTGATAACTACACCATCCTGCGTATAGACTGAAGAAAGTTGAGGTTGATAAACACCATTGGCAAAGACCATTTTGTTGGCCGTCAAATTTTCAAATGAATGAAAGTTAGACAAGCTAATTTCTTTAAAAGAAATAAGACTTAATTGCTCTGGCAATTTTGTTTTGATATTGGTGTATTTCCATTCTTCGTGGCGTGTGGTTGGTAAGCCCAAAGTTCTGAATGCAGCCAAAGCGGCACCGCGAATTTCTTGAGCACCGTTCTGACTTTCGATATTGTTTTCTGCTACTATTTTATCAACTAAACTCATACAACTTGATTTAAACTAATTCACCAACTTCTTCTTTAATCCAATCGTAACCTTTGGCTTCTAACTCTAGCGCCAATTCTTTGCCACCGCTTTTCACAATACGTCCACCATACATTACATGCACGAAATCGGGAACGATATAATTCAACAAGCGTTGGTAGTGGGTGATTACCAAAAAGCTTCTATCTGGTGTGCGCAGTTTATTCACGCCATTGGCGACAATGCGCAAAGCATCAATATCCAAACCACTGTCTGTTTCATCGAGCAAACACAAACTTGGTTCGAGCATCGCCATTTGGAAAATCTCATTTCTCTTTTTTTCGCCTCCGCTAAATCCTTCATTCAACGAACGGCTCATCATTTCTTTTTTGATTTCAACCAACTCCATTTTTTCCTTCATCAACTTCAAAAAGTCTTTTGCTTCCATCGGGTCCAATCCGAAATGTTTACGTTTAGCATTGATGGCGGCTTTCATGAAGTTAGTGACGCTCACGCCCGGAATTTCTACCGGATATTGAAAAGCTAAAAACACACCTTCGCGGGCGCGTTCATCTGCGCTCATATCCAATAAATCTTTTCCTTTAAAAGTCACTTCTCCGGAAAGTACTTCATAATCTTCTTTGCCGGCTAAAGTCGAAGCTAAGGTTGATTTTCCGGTGCCGTTCGGTCCCATGATGGCGTGAACTTCACCCGGTTTTATTTCGATATTAAAGTTTTTCAGAATTTGTTTTTCGCCAATGGAAACATTCAAATTTTTGATAGATAACATGGTGTTGGGTTTATGATTTTTTTAATCGTTTTCTTTTTGCTGCTTGTTTTTTTCTGAGTTCCGCTCGTTCTAGCTTATCTGCATCGCGTTTCAATTCTGCGTAAGCGGGTTGCAATATCTTTTTGTAGATAGTCTTGCCAGTGCTGTATAATTTGATTAAGCGGAAAAGCATCTTTTTTTGTTTTTAGCCTACGCTTCCTTCTAGACTGATGCTTAATAACTTTTGTGCTTCCACGGCAAACTCCATGGGCAATTGCTTAAACACTTCTTTGCAATAACCATTGATAATCATGTTGACTGCTTCTTCGTTGTCTAAGCCACGTTGGTTGCAATAGAACAACAAATCTTCACCAATTTTTGATGTGGTGGCTTCATGTTCTACGCGGGCAGAGTTGTTTTTGATTTCTAAATAAGGGAAAGTATGTGCGCCACACTGATCGCCTATCAATAAGCTATCGCATTGGCTGGAGTTGTAAGCATTATCTGCGGTTTTGTGCACTTGCACTTGACCACGATATGAGTTTTGTGATTTTCCGGCAGAAATACCTTTGCTCACAATTCGGCTTCTGGTGTTTTTTCCAATATGAATCATCTTAGTGCCGGTGTCGGCTTGCTGATAATTGTTGGTTACAGCTACGGAATAAAACTCACCAATAGAATTTTCTCCTTTCAAAATACAGCTCGGATATTTCCAAGTGATGGCTGAGCCGGTTTCTACTTGTGTCCAACTAATTTTCGAGTTTTTGCCTTGGCACATTCCTCGTTTAGTCACAAAGTTGTAGATACCACCTTTCCCTTCTTTATCACCGGGGTACCAGTTTTGAACGGTTGAATATTTGATTTCAGCGTTATCGTGTGTGATTAACTCCACAACGGCAGCGTGTAGCTGATTTTCATCGCGCATGGGTGCGGTGCAACCTTCTAAGTAACTCACGTAACTGCCTTCGTCAGCAATGATTAAGGTACGTTCAAACTGGCCTGTGTTTTCTGCATTAATTCTGAAGTAAGTAGACAACTCCATCGGGCAACGAACGCCTTTTGGAATGTACACAAAACTACCATCACTAAACACGGCTGAGTTAAGTGCAGCATAGTAATTGTCACGAACCGGCACCACTGAGCCCATATATTTTTTTATCAAATCGGGATAATCATGCATTGCTTCTGTGATGGAGCAGAAGATGATTCCTTTCTCTTTTAAGTTTTCTCTAAACGTGGTGATGACACTTTCGCTGTCCATCACATAATCTACTGCTACTCCCGCCAACATTTTTTGCTCTTGGATGGGAATACCTAGTTTGTCATACGTAGCTCGTATTTCGGGGTCTACATCGTCCAAACTTTCAATTTTCTTTTTCTTTTTCTGAGCAGCGTAGTAAATTATACTTTGAAAATCAATTTTTGGGAAAGTAACATTTTGCCATTTGGGTTGCTCCATTTGCAACCATGCTTTGTAGGCTTTCAAACGCCATTCGAGCATCCATTCCGGCTCATTTTTTTTGGCAGAAATGAACCTAACAGTGTCTTCAGTTAATCCAACGGTCGCAAATTCTTGTTCGATATCTGTTGTAAAACCATATTTATAGTCCGATCCCGTAACCTCCTCAATAATTTTATCGCTGTCTTGCATCTTCTCATTAATTTTTGCTGCGTTGAACTTTTATGCTGAGATTTGTTTTAATGATTAAGCACAAATGTAATCAGTTTTAGTCACAATTTAGATATAGTCTAAACAAAAAGAAGGGTAAAAAGTTTGGGAACAACATATAACACGTCAAAAAATATTCCTGAATCAGGAAAATTAGCTGGAAAAACCAGACAAACCTTTATTTGGTTGGTTTTAGTGGGGGCTAGTACGGTTTTCTTATTTCTTACTGTATCTTATTTGTTAACCACCTATGGTCGAGATTTTCACGCCTTTAAGTTGCCTATTTTATTTCACGCCAATACTGTCTTGATTTTAGTATCGAGCTATACTTTACACTCGGCCAGAAAAGCCCTACAAAGCGATGATTTAAAAACTTATTTTAACGGGTTACTGATGACC
>CANGXE010000256.1 GCA_947457525.1 Bacteroidota bacterium
GAAATGAGCCTCGATGAAATGGACGCCATCTGGAATGAAGCAAAGAAAAATGGCTTGTAGTTTTCAATCTTTTCTCTTTTTACTAATCAAGAAGTTAAATTAGCGATATAATCCAAGGCATTGAACCTAACCACCACAATAAAGAAGTTTTTTTTACCGGCACTATTTATTATAGTTCTGGTGGTGTCCGTCTTTAAAAAATCGGAGTATAGTTTAGAGGAAAGTAGTCAACGAATTCAGTCCGAGATTTATGCCGCAGAAGATTTTTTCTCATCAAGTAGCCAAGATACTACGTTTATCAATGATTTATTTGTTTGCCATCTAAACGGTGAGTATTTAAAAAAGTATAAGCAGAAAAATTATTTACTTTTTGCGTATAACAAAGATAGTTTGGTTTGTTGGAACTCGGGTGATGTAGACCCCAACTTGGCGATTTATGCATTTGAACAAACCGGTTTATTGAAGTTGAAAAATGGCTGGTATTTTGCTCAAAAGCACAAAGTAGATTCTACGCGAACTATTTTGGCATTGCTGCTTATAAAACATGACTTTCCGTTTGAGAATAAGTTTTTAGAAAATAAGTTTGCCATAGTTAAAGATGTGCCCGAAAATGTACAGTTGTCAGAGCTGTCGCTTGCAGGTGCCACTACTATTTTGAATAAAGCCGGTGAGCCGCTATTTAGTCTGTTCATCTCCGGCACTTCTAGTGTTTCTGCTATAGATTACTGGCTATTGGCCGCTCAGTTGTTATTATTAGTGCTATATGTTTATTATCTATTTAGATTTTCGGTAAAGCTTATTCATCGCTATTCGTTTTTGGTCGGGTTTGTTTTTTTTGTAGTGTTTGTCATGGCGTCAAGAGCGGTAATGCTGTATTTTGATGTGCCGGCCGAATTATATAAACTCGAAATATTTAATCCCAAATATTATGCGTCTACCTTAATCACCAAGTCATTGGGAGATTTGATTATCAACTGCGTATTGATAAGCTGTGGAGTGTTTTTTTATAACCATTATGTGCCTCGCGCAGTCTACACCAAAGGCAAATGGATGACTACACTGACAGCAGGGCTTACTTACTTATACCTCGCACTTTTTACTTGGGTGTTTAAGACATTAGTTTTAGATAGTGTTATCTCATACGAAGTCTATAATGTTTTCTCTTTAAGTGGCTATAGTTTTGCAGGTTTTTTCTGCATTGTTACTTTGTTGATGGTCCACTTTATTCTTATACAAAATAATTTTGACTATTGGACTAAAACTGATTCATTCAAGAAACTCATCTATGGCAGCTTAGTGTTTTTTGCAGCGATTTTGGTGATTTTGTCAACACACACAGAATATGAGGATACCTTGCTTTTTGTCATCCTTTGGAATGTTGTATTCATCTTCGTGATGTATCATTTTATGTATAAAGGAAGACAATACACTATTGAAAAAATATTGGTCTATCTCGCGTTTTATGCCTTATTAACCACATTCTTGATTGAAAATATTTACGAAAAAAGGGAGCGAAATCAGAGACGTTATTTTTCTGAAAATCTGATCACTGAGCGTGATTTTATTGCTGAGTATATGTTTGATGATGTGGCGAAGCGTATTGCCGAAGATGGTTTTATAAAAAGCTTTTTAGCCAATCCAATCATTGGAAAGAAAGAAGTGGTAGATCGGATAACTGCATTGTACATGGGTGGTTATTTCAATAAATATGACTTAAAAATTCATGCATTTGATCAAAACGACAATTTGTTGCGCAGTGACGATACAACACTAAATGATTTTTTGAAAATCTATTCTAGGGATTCGCTACCAAAGTCTAAGTTGGTTTACTACGCTGACTCCACAGAAAATTATGCTTACTTTTCTGTTGTAGACTTCAATCAAGATAGTACGACTATCGGATCACTTTTATTACATCTTACTCCTAAAGTTTATTACGGACAAAATGTTTTTCCCGAGTTGCTTTTAGGAAGTTCGGTGTCAGTAACCAATAATACCTATCAATATGATTACGCGATTTATCAAAATGATAAACTCGTAGCTCAAAGTGGTGAATTTCCATATACCTACTATTGGAATAAGTATTATGTTTTTGAAAATGATTTTGAGTTTATCGAGGAACCGGAGTGGGAGCATAGCATACAGCGTTTTCCAAATGGAAAGAAAGTGGTGGTGACGGTGGCTCGTGAACCGATGTTTGAGCCGGTGGCTACGTTTTCGTATTTGTTTTCTTTTTACTTTTTGTTTTCAATGAGCTTGTTAATACTCGTGCGCTATGGAATCACCAATACCGTTTGGGATAATCTGATTGGCAATTTCAATCTTTCTTTCAGAACGAGGATTAACTATTCTATGCTTGCAATGATTTTGTTATCGTTTATCATTATTGGAATTGTCACCATTAGCTTTTTTAGAAAACAGTACGATAGTTTTTATAGTGATAGGCTACTAAGGAAAGAGAAAGTAATTCACACTAGTTTGGAGTACTTGTTTCAACAAAATGCTTTACAAAGTGATGCGAAGTTATTTTCTGTGCAAGATAACTTACTCAAATTTGAAATAGCTCGGCTGGCGGAGATAAACGCCAGTGACATTAATCTCTATGACAGAAACGGTTTGCTGCGCGTATCTTCCCAACCTACCATTTATGAAAAGGGATTAGTGTCTAAGCGCATGAATCCTTACACTTACTTTGATTTAGAAAACAATAAAGGTGCTCGTGAAACAGTACAAGAGCAAATCGGTAATTTGAATTATTTATCGACTTACGCTCCCATAAGAAATCAGCAAGGGGAAGCTGTGGCCTACATAGGTATTCCTTATTTTGAACGCAACAAAGAAATAGATTCGGAAGTATCAACATTCCTAGTAGCGTTGATGAACGTATATGTTTTCATTTTGATATGTGCAGCACTTTTAGCCTATTTTGTTTCTAATTCTATCACTCGTCCTTTAACTATCATCAGTGAGAAGTTGCGTATACTAAACTTAAATAAAAAGAATGAGCCTATTGAATGGCAAAGCAAAGATGAAATTGGCGTGTTAGTGGGCGAGTACAATAAGATGATTAATGAGTTGGAGCAGAGTGCACGTAAATTGGCGAAAGGAGAGCGAGAGAGTGCGTGGCGCGAAATGGCCAAGCAGATTGCACATGAAATTAAGAATCCTCTTACGCCAATGAAATTGAGCATTCAATATTTGCAACGCGCGATTGATGAAGGCAATCCTAACATAGAGCAGCTAGCGCGCAAAGTGGCCGTCACACTCAATGAGCAAATTGACAACTTATCAGCTATTGCCACCGCTTTTGCTTCGTTTGCCAAAATGCCAAAAGCGCAAAACGAAATTTTGCAGATTAATGATTTGCTCAAGTCAGTGGCTGATTTATTTAATAAAGAAGAAGACGCTACTGTTTTATTCAACACCGAAGTAAATTTTGCAACAGTTTATGCTGACAAAAATCAA
>CANGXE010000257.1 GCA_947457525.1 Bacteroidota bacterium
ATTAAGCGCTCTATATCCATTCCTTTTCGTATCTCCACTTTAGTTGTTCTTATCTTTTTGTGTGCTACAGTTTTTGCACAAACGGAGAAAGGTCGTTTTTTGATTGGCGGAGGTGTGGATATCAATAGCTCACGTCAAAATGATGTTAGGCGATTTAATATGAATATCAATCCAACTTTCGGTGTTTTTGTGGTAAAGAATTTTGCGGTAGGGGCAAGATATTCTTTTGGTGTGGGCAGCGTGCGCAGTTTTGATAAAAAGGATAATAAATATGTTACAGTAACTTCTTTCACTACCTCAATTGGTCCTAATTTGAAGTATTACTTTGGCAAAAAAGCGTTAAAAGGATTTGTGGGTGCCAATGCCGGTTATGTCGTTTTTACACAGCTTAATCGCGGCAATGTATTTAACTACAACGGCTTTACCGCTGGAGGAAATGCCGGAATGGCTTACTTTTTAAATAACCACATAGCATTGGAGTCGGGAATGTATTTCACCGCAGCCGGCTATGAAGGGGAATTCCCCACCACCCGAATCGGGTTTTCCGTGGGTTTATTTGTATTCTTGAACAAGAAAAAGCAGGAGCAACCGTTAATTGGTCCGAACGAACAATAAAGTATGAAGAATAAATGGATTAGTTTCTTGGTGTTATTACTAACTTCCGCTTGGGTGGCAGCTCAACCGATTTTGGTAGATAAAGTAATAGCTGTGGTGGGTGACAATGTAGTTTTGCAATCGGATGTAGAAGGACAATTTCAGCAAATGAAAGTGCAAGGAGATGCTGAATTGCCACCGAATGTTCGCTGCGAGATTTTTGATAATTTGTTGTTGGACAAACTTTTTTTGTCTCAAGCGCAATTGGATAGTATCGTAAATACACCCGATGAAATTGAAGCTGAGCTCAATCGAAGAATTAAATACTTCATTTCCATTTTCGGCTCACAAGAGAAACTGGAAGAGTACTACGGTAAAAGTTTGTTAGAGCTGAAAGATGATTTCAAAGATGACATCGACAAACAGCTGATTACAGATAAAATGAAGGGGAAGGTTTTTTCGGGCTTGAAAGTATCACCGGCAGAAGTGCGTGAATATTTTAATCGTATTCCCAAAGACAGTATTCCGTATTTCAATTCAGAATTAGAGTTGGGTGAAATAGTGATGTATCCCAAAATCAGTGAACTGGAGAAAGAGCGCACCAAAAAAAGGATAGATGATTTGCGTAAAGACATTTTGGAAGGAGCCGATTTTTCTCTAAAAGCTTATGCATTTTCTGAAGACCCGGGTTCTGCTACTGAGTTTGGTAAATTAGGTTGGGTAGAACGTGGCGAGTTGGTGCCGGAGTTTGAGGCCGTAGCCTTTCGTTTGAAAGAAGGTGAATTGAGCGAGCCGGTGCAGACTCCGTTTGGGTATCATTTGATTATTGTCGATGAAAAACGAGGCAACAAGCTAAACCTGCGTCACATCCTTATCAAGCCGAAAATTGCCGCTCAAGATTTGACCTTAGTGAAAAACAGAATGGATAGCATTTTACATGAGTTAACTGTAGACAGTTTGAGCTGGCGTGAGGCAGTAAACCAATACTCTGAAGAAGAACAATCGAAGAGCGTGGGCGGCATGATGACCAATCCTAAAAACGGAACAGCATTTTTTGAAAAAGCAGACATTGACGGAACATTAATCTTTACCATCGACCAAATGAAAGTAGGCCAATATTCAGCCGTGTTGCCTTATTCTACACAGAACAAGCAAACCGGAGAAATGACCAGCGGTTATCGGATTATTTGGCTAAAAAGTGAAACCAAACCTCATCAAGCTAGCTTGGAGTTAGACTATCCCAAAATTCAGAATGCAGCAAAATCTGAAAAGCAACAAAAACTTTTGGAAGAGTGGGTAGCTTTACACAAAGACCGCAACTACATTCGTATTGATGATAGCATGATGAATTGTGAGCAGGTTGGCAAATGGGTAAAAAAGAACAACAATTAATTTTTTTGTCATATTAGCTCAACTAAAAATATAAAGGAGAAAGATATATGTACACCAATGATGTTGAAGCGTTAGACGCTTTTGCTGCACGATATAAAGAATTGCGTAAAGAAGTGGGCAAAGTGATTGTGGGCCAAGAAGAGGTAGTGAAAACCATTTTAACTTCTGTTTTTTCTGATGGACATAGTTTGTTGATTGGTGTACCCGGTTTAGCTAAAACGTTGATGGTACACACCATTGCTGATGTATTAGACTTGTCTTTCAACCGTATTCAATTCACCCCCGATTTGATGCCGAGCGATATTGTGGGTTCAGAAATTTTGAGTGAAAGTCGTCAGTTTCAATTCAACCGCGGCCCTGTGTTTGCTAATATAGTTTTGGCCGATGAGATTAACCGAACACCTCCCAAAACACAATCTGCTTTGCTCGAAGCCATGCAAGAAAGAAGTGTAACTATTGCCGGCAAAAAACACAGCCTTGACTTACCGTTTTTTGTTCTCGCTACACAAAACCCTATTGAGCAAGAAGGAACTTATCCCCTGCCCGAAGCGCAGCTCGACCGTTTTATGTTTTCTATTCAGTTAGATTACCCAAGTTATGAAGAGGAAATCAATGTGGTGAAATCTACCACTGCCGGAAAGAAAGTTCAACTGGAGAAAAAAATGAGTGCTACTGAAATCATTTATTTTCAGCAATTGGTGCGTAGAATTCCGATTGCCGATAACGTATTGGAGTATGCAGTTCGATTAGTGAATAACACTCGTCCAAACCGTCCGGGTTCATTGCCGATGGTGAATAATTACATCAGTTGGGGAGCAGGACCTCGCGCCTCGCAATATTTAGTATTGGGAGCAAAGTGTCATGCTGCTACATTGGGTAAATACTCACCAGATATTGACGATGTAAAAGCAGTGGCTTTACCGATTTTGCGCCATCGTGTGTTTAAAAACTATAAAGCTGAAGCAGAAGGGTTGAGCATTGACAAAATCATTACAGACTTATTGTAGTTTTTAACGACTATATAAATCTCGAATGACTACGCTTGCTACCGTGCACCCAATTACAGCCGGCAAATAACTGATAGTGCCAATAACTGACTTTTTAGGAGAACCGTCCGGTGCTAAAACTACTTTTTCTTTTTCTGTAAGTTCTGTAGAATAAACCGCTTTAACTCCTTTCAGAATTCCGACTTTTCTCAATCGTTTTCGTACGTAAAAAGCGAGAGGACAGTTATACGTGTCTTCAATATCGCCTACTTTTACTTGAGTGGGATCAACGCGCCCTCCGGCTCCCATAGAACTCACAATCGGAACTCCTCTGTCGATGCTAGCTTTTATGAAGGCACATTTAGGAGAAAGTGTATCAATGCAATCCACCGCATAATCAAATCGAGTTTCATCCATGATTTTGGCAATTTTGGTGCGATTGATAAAATCAGGAATAACGGTCAGTTTTAA
>CANGXE010000258.1 GCA_947457525.1 Bacteroidota bacterium
GCCGAGAAGCCCAAGGTGTTCATTTGCCCTATTATTTTACCTTGCATTAGCCGCACTTGACCAAATACGATATTAATGGCTTTATCCTGCCACTTAAAATCTGTCCAGTTTGCATACTCGTAAATGTATTTTGCCATCGTCCGATACTGTTATGCGGTAAATATAGGCATTATTCACCGCAAATATGCGGTGATATTTTTATTTTTTTACCGCACCGGTATAAAACGTGACACAAGCATTTGCGTGCAGCAGCGGCTCCACCTCGCTCCACTGCTGAGCGGCTAGGGCATTTTGATAGGCGGTGATGAAATCTTCGGGGAGCATGGGTTGTTTGAGGGTTTGCGATGGGCGGGTTTCGGAGTACAAAGCGCCAAATTTGCACGTCACCTCGCCTGAAGCCAAACCCGTTTTGGATGTGGTCTTATGTCAAGAGATACTTTTCATGTGTTCTATGGCTCCAGAATCCGACTTTTTGTTCATCAATTTAATGATAAATTTCTTTAGAAAGTTAGGTGGCATTTTATACCCTTTTGCCATTCTTCGACCCATTTCAGGATATTCTTCTTTTGTTGCCGGTGTTGTTCCTAATCCATCAACATATCTGTTGAACATACAAAAAGCTGCTGCTATCAAAACTGTGTCGTGTATTTCTTCATCTACTGCACCGTTTAATTTAGCCAGCTCAATGTCATCTTTAGTGACATGTTTTCCGCTTTTTTGAACTTTTCCCGCAATTTTTAAAAGTTGCTTTAATTTTTCTGAGATGTTGGCTGTTTCAATATTCTCTATTATACAGCTTACGGCTTTCCCGTTGTCGCCTAGGTGTGCATTTGCTGCAGCAGAATGGGACAAATGGCAAAATTCGCATTCATTCAAATAAGAGACATAAGAAGCTATCAATTCCCTTTCGCCAGAACTAAGCGGTGACTGCTCTATCAAAAGTGCATTTGCCAAATTGGACAAAGCATTGCCCGTGTTGTTCTTGTAGAAAAGTAGTTCTACAATTCCGGGTTGTTTGATTCCGGTGTTAATGTATGTCATATTGGTTTTATTTAAATTGTCATTTTGCTTAGATTATACCCGACTTGTATATCTGTGCCTCTTTATAGCTTTTGTTTAACCCTTCCAAAAATAACATTTCCTTCTATCCCACACAACCATTCATGGCAGTACAAAACAACACCCAAAAAATCCACACCTTTTTCCCTTTTTTCTACAGCACCAATTCGGGCCTTGATTTCTTGATTTTTCGTGTTTTATTTTTGTAGGGACAATCGTATTTTTTAATCTTTTAAAACAAAAGCTTATGCCTTACAATCCAAACCTCGACATCGTGCTTAGCGATGCTCAACTAGGGCCTATTCTTGCTGATTTAGATGCTGCAAAAAATGCCCTTGATGCTTATGGCTTTTAAATGGCTTTTCCGATGATTTTTCCTGAGGTTTTTTTATTCTCTTGGTTTGCTCCTCGTGCTCACTTCTTCCTCCATTTCGGTTTGCTTTCTTTTTTCGGCTCTATGCTGCGCGGTTCACTGGCTTCTTCGGTGCTCAGCGAACCGGCTAGTGATTGATTGAGATTTTCTACTTCAGTAAACGACAAGGCGCGCCACTTGCCGAGGGGAATGTTCGACAGCGTGATGTTCATTATGCGAATGCGTTTAAGCGCCAGCACATCATACTCTAAGTATTCACACATTCTTCTGATTTGCCGATTGAGGCCCTGCGTGAGAATGATGCGAAACCGTTTCGCTCCGTCTTGGCGCACCGTGCACGGTTTTGTTTTAGTGCCGAGTATCGGCACTCCGCTCGCCATACGTTGCAAAAATTCGGGCGTGATGGGTTTGTTTACCGTCACGATATATTCTTTTTCGTGCTCGTTGCCGGAGCGCAAAATTTTATTGACAATGTCGCCATCGCTCGTCAACAAAATCAAACCTTCAGAGTCTTTATCCAATCGCCCGATAGGGAAAATCCGTTTGGGATAATTGATAAACGAAATGATGTTGGTGCGGTCTTTCGGGTCGGTAGTAGAAGTGATGCCTTTCGGTTTATTAAATGCCAGGTAAACACTTTGTTTGCCGGTCTTGAGTTTAATGCGTTCGCCATCTACCGCCACCACGTCTCCGGGGCTCACGCGCTGACCGAGCAGCGCCACATTATCGTTGATGGTCACCCGCGCTTGCTCAATGTAACTATCGGCTTCTCTGCGCGAGCAAAACCCCGATGAGCTGATGTATTTGTTGAGCTGAATGCCGTCCGAATTATTTTTCATGGGTTGCTGTTTCTTGATGTTCGCTGGCGTAATATCTAAATAAAAAATAGGCCGCTACGGCATCCAGTATGTGCCACATGGCGTGACCTTGAATAAGCGACTGCGGGTCGCAAAGATACGAATCGTCTTGCCACAAATTCCAAATCAAAAAGGCCAACAGCAAGGTGCCCAACGAGGCGTAACCTAGTTTTTTGTCTTGCGTCAGCTTGCGCACATAGCCATTGAGCAATTCGAACACTACGGTCATCAAAATATAGAAAGCAAAAATCAAATTGCCCATATAACCCACCACAGGCGGACGGTACGGCAAATCTTGAATCAAAATACACGACACTAATGCCACACTAAAAATCAACAGAAATTGCACGACCGATAATTGGTAAAATCGCTCCACGGCATAAGCAAACGCAAACGAAGCAATCATATACATCGAGAGCATATCAAAAAAACCACCAATACTAGCTTCACTAGCATGCATCGCCATAGAACCCGGCCCAAGCAAAATAACCACGCAGGCAAAAAAAGTGCCGTAGAAAAAGCTTTGCGTAATCGTGTTTTTGTTCGCGCTAAATTTATCTTTTGATAATTGCCACGCTATAACTAAACCGGCTATGACAAAGGCCAAATTACTCCAAGTGTTGGCCGGTTGTTTGATTAAGCCCTCTCTCGATGCTTCGCAAAAAGCACCACCCGTGCCCACAGCCGGCCCGAACCATGCATTGACTACAGCCAAAAAAAATAGCGCGATCGATGCGAGCGCCACGCCCAGCGGAATGAAGAAAACCAATGTTCTTTTATTCATTTATATAACTGTGACTTTTTGTACCACATAGGCACATAGAAATGATGAAAAAAATAGTATAAATACAATATACGTGTTTTCTGTAGTTAATAGCATGACTGATGTTTTATAAAAACTATTGAAAACTTTGTATTTAACTATGTGTCTATTTGTTTAAAACAAATAAGGATTAAACTTCTACTTCACAATACACCGGACAATGATCACTATGCACCACTTGTTGATACATCCTCGATTCTTTCAATCCCAATTTTAAATTATCGGTTAAACTAATGTAGTCAATACGCCAACCTTTATTATTGGCTCTGCTGTTGGCCCTAAAACTCCACCACGAATATTCATGCGGCTGCGCATTCAATGTTCTAAAA
>CANGXE010000259.1 GCA_947457525.1 Bacteroidota bacterium
CGGCTACAACAGCTATCGCCAACGCTTGATTATTGACAAAGCCGAAATCTTCAAAAAAGACGGCAACAAAGTGCAAGCGGAAAAAGATGATGATTACATTGTGTTTACCAACTTAGAGGCAGACGATGCTATCCACCTTACTTATCGCATCGAAAACTATAACACCGGAAAATTGGCGGCACATTTCTGGGAGCAGTTTAGTTTTAACTACACGTTCCCGAGTGAGCTCACTCGCTACAGTTTGCTTATACCGAGCAGCAAACCTTTCAAATTTGAGTTGATGAATGGCAATATCAAAGAGAAAGTGAAAGACATAGACGATATGAAATTGTATGTGTGGGAAGCCGGCTCGCAGAAAGCCATAGAGCCGGAACCATTTATGCCGCCACTCACGGATGTTGGAACAACATTAGATATTTCTACGCTACCAGATTGGCAATTTGTGAGCAATTGGTACGCTGACTTGTCTGGGCAATTGGCGAAATCGGACTATGAAATAAAAGAAACTGTAGCCGAGTTGTTTAAGGACAAAAAGAACCTCACAGAGCTGCAAAAAGCCAAAGTTATCTATGAGTTTATAGAAGCTAATGTGTCTTATAGCAGCGTATCGTTCATGCACGGACCCATCATTCCTCAACGTGCTTCGCGCACGCTCAACACTAAGCTAGGCGACTGCAAAGACGTAGCCACTATATTCGTGGCCATGTGTAAAGAAGTAGGATTGAAAGCTAATCTCATTTTAGTAGATACACGCGACAATGGCGAAAAGCATCTCAACTTGCCAAGCATTGATTTCAATCATTGCATCGCTAAACTTTATGCCGGTGGTTTAGATTATTATGTAGAATTGACTGACCAACGCCTTTCATTCTCTTCGTTACCACCGAGCGATTTGAACGCGAATGCACTCTTTATTCCGCGCGATGGTGACGAACCGGCTAAGGCTTTAATGAAGTTAAATACTGCCCATCGCGTTACGAACAGCGTTTTGCGAGACACCAAACTGCGTTTTGAGAATAATGACATGACTTTCGACCGCACGAGTAAGAAAACAGGTGCTTTGGCTTCGTACATGCGAGGAGATTTTGCGGACGTAGGTAAAGAAAAACAAGAGCGCTCTATCACCCAAGCGGTGGCCAGCGATTTCACTAATCCGGCTAAATTGCTTTCCCTTAGTTTTGGTGACCTCAAAGCACTCAGCGACACATTGACTTACGACTACTCTTTCCAAGTGAAAAATGAGTTAACTGAGGTAGTGGGCATTAAAATCTGTCGATTGCCTTGGAGCGAAGGTTTCCGCTCACTAGATTTTCTATCGCTCGAAAAGCGCGACTTCCCTTTCTTACTCTGGACGCTTCGCTCGGAAGAAAGCAATCGCGAAGTAATGACCATACAATTGCCGAAAGATAAAGCCTTGGCGGAAATGCCTAAAAACGTGGTACTCTCCTGCCCTTCTGCTGATTATTCTATGACCTATACTACCCCATCTCCGGGTGTATTGAAAGCCGTGCGTGAGTTTAAACGCAAGAAGGACATTGTGCCGGTGGCAGAGTACGAAGCCTTCCGCGAGTTCTTCAACAAAGTGGCGGAGTCAGACATGAAGCAAATAGGTTTTAAATAAACTACTGTTATCACAGCATTAACAAAGCCATCCTTTACTGAAGGGTGACTTTGTTTTTACAACTGATTAGTAACGTAGCTTTAGCGAAAACAATAATATATTGAAGTAGGCTCGTGAATTTAACGAATGGGAAGTTTGGTAACGAGTATCTTGTCGATGCGCTGCCCGTCTTTGTCTATCACTTCCAGCTCGAGGTCTTCGAGAATGAACTTCTCACCTACTTCGGGCAAGCGGTTGCTTTGAAACATGATAAGGCCGGCCACAGTGGTAAACTCCGTTTGGTATTCTTCTTTGCTTGGTAAACCAAAATGTTTGACAAATTCTAAAATAGAATATTGCCCATCTACCAACCAACTATTGTCGGAACGTTGGATGATTTTATATTCGTCTTGGTCGTTTTCGGTGACATCGCCCACCAAGGCATCTACCACATCATCCATCGTGACGATGCCCATCGTGGTGCCATATTCATCCACCACTATGCCATAGTGCATTTTCTCCTTTTTAAACAACTCCAACACGCGATAGGCATGAGTGGTTTCGTTGAAGTAAATCGGGGTTTTTACATAGTCGGTAATGTCAAAAGTTTTGTTGGAAGTGGGGGTAAACAGGTCTTTGAGCAACACAATGCCAATCACTTCATCTAGGTTGTTGCTTTTGCTCACGGGATAGGCCGAGTGTTTCTCTTCGTTTATCTTTTGCTTCACTTGTTCCCAGGTGTCGGAGGTGGTGAAGTAGACCACATCGCTGCGGTGAGTGTAGAGGGAGTTAACCCTACGGTCGCCCAACTCAAACACGCGCTCCATGATGTTGTGTTCGATGTCTTGAATTTCGCCCCCGGCTGCGCTCTCTTTGATGATGGATTTAATCTCTTCTTCCGACACTCGGCTCTCGGTGGTGTTTTTGATGCCCATGAGGCGGAGCAAGAGGTCGTTGGTAAAGGTGAGCAACCACACAAATGGCGAAGTGACAAACGACAACACCCGCATGGTAGGCGCCAAAAAAGAGGCAATCGGTTCGGGAAAAGTCATGCCCAATCGCTTGGGCAAGAGTTCACCCAACACGATGGAGAGGTAAGTAATCAGCACCACTATAATCACCGTAGCCATGGTATCAGCATAGGGCGCCAAAGGCTCGAAGCGCAGCAACAGGTTCGTAACATCATGGGTGAGGTTCTCGCCACTATACACACCCAACAAAATACCAATAAGCGTGATGCCGATTTGAACGGTAGAGAGAAACTTAGTAGGGTTTTCGGACAGGGCCAAAGCCGCAGCGGCTCCTTTGCTGCCCCGCTTCTTCGCGCTTTCGAGTTTGAACTTGCGCGAAGCCACGAGCGACATCTCGGACATCGAGAAAACTCCATTCAGCAGGACAAGCGCAAAGATGATGAGTAGTTCCATAGTTATAAGGTTCATGAAGCGCGAGGCTCCTACGAACAGCAGGACAAAGATAGATTTTGCCATGGGTTTTCAGTAACCCAATTTACTTGTAATCTAATGCCTCCGTGGTTTCCCCGCAGGAAGTATCATTTTCTTTAGCGCAATCGCTAAATATCTGCTAGTGCACCGGAGTATGAATAAACCATACGGATTAAAGTAATGTTTTTATACTTGCAGAAAGTAGAGCTACGAGCCGATAGTAGATGCCTGGTGGGCGGATATGTCGGAAGAATTTCTACCGCATTTTTCATCATCAACCTATTGCACACTGTGGTGTACATAGTTTAAACCACCTCATTCATCGCTCAACCTTTCCTCCATCGACTATGAAACATCCTTTTCTTTTTGTGCTATGTGTTCTCTTAGCTTCGTCAGC
>CANGXE010000260.1 GCA_947457525.1 Bacteroidota bacterium
GCTGATGTAGACAATGTGCGTAAAGGGATTGGTACTGATAGCCGAATTGGTAAACGTTTTTTGTTTGCCGGAGTAGGTTATGGAGGTAGTTGTTTTCCTAAAGATGTTAAAGCTTTATATCATACATCAAAGGAAAATGATTACGACTTCAAGATATTAAAGTCAGTGATGGATGTTAATCAAAAACAGCGAGAGTTTTTCTTTTACCGAATTTCAAATTATTTTAATGGGAATTTAGTCGGTAAAACTGTTGCCATTTGGGGATTAGCTTTCAAGCCAAACACAGATGATGTACGAGAAGCACCAGCCATTTATTTAGCAGAAGAACTTGTTAAGGCAGGTGCCAAAGTTCAAGTTTATGACCCAGAAGCTATGAATACAGCCAGAGTGTTGTTGGGTGATAAAGTTACTTATGCAGCTAACGAATATGATGCATTAAATAATGCAGATTGCTTAGCCATTGTTACTGAATGGAATGAATTTAGGTCTCCTGATTTTGATAGAATCTCATCTACACTTAAAAATAAGTTAATTTTTGATGGTAGAAACTTATACCATACGGGGCAAATGCTTGAATTGGGATATAATTATTATAGTATAGGTCGTCAGAAAGCATAATTTATGAAAACAGTTTTAGTAACCGGTGCTGCCGGATTTTTAGGGTCTCATTTGTGCGATAGATTTATCAAGGAAAATTATCGAGTTATCGGTATGGATAATTTGATAACCGGTGATTTGCGAAATATTGAACACTTATTCAAATTGGAACACTTTGAGTTTTACCATCATGACGTAACAAAGTTTGTGCACATCCCCGGTAGATTGGATTATATACTTCATTTTGCTTCCCCTGCATCACCAATTGATTACTTGAAAATTCCTATTCAGACACTAAAAGTTAGTTCTTTAGGTACACATAATCTACTCGGATTGGCTCATGCTAAAAAAGCAACAATTCTTGTTGCTTCTACAAGTGAGGTTTATGGAGATCCATTAGTTCATCCACAAAGTGAAGACTATTGGGGAAATGTAAATCCCGTGGGTCCTAGAGGTGTATATGACGAAGCAAAAAGATTTCAAGAAGCCATAACTATGGCTTATCACACCTATCATGGAGTAGATACTAAAATTGTAAGAATTTTTAATACTTACGGTTCCAGAATGCGTTTGAATGACGGACGTGTATTACCTGCTTTTATTGGTCAAGCGCTTAGAGGAGAAGACTTAACTATTTTTGGTGATGGAAGCCAAACAAGGTCATTTTGTTACGTTGACGATTTGGTAGAAGGGATTTACCGATTGTTGTTAAATGACTGCCACGATCCGGTTAATATTGGTAACCCAGATGAAATAACCATTGCTCAATTTGCTGAAGAAATCATTAAGCTCACAGGAACCAATCAAAAGGTTATTTACAAGGATTTGCCGATTGACGATCCAAAGCAACGACAGCCAAACATAACTAAAGCAAGAGAAGTGTTAGGATGGTCACCAAAAGTAAGCCGACAAGAAGGATTGAAGCTTACCTATGAATATTTCAAGAGTTTATCACAAGAAGATTTGTTTAACTCAAAACACCGATTTGATTGATGCCTGACACTAATTATTTTGCGCACGAATCTGCCTACGTTGATGAAGGATGTATTATTGGTGTAGGCACTAAAATTTGGCATTTTAGTCACATAATGTCTAATTGCACTATCGGTGAAAATTGTAATATCGGACAAAATGTGGTTATATCTCCAGAAGTAGTTTTGGGAAACAACGTTAAAGTCCAAAACAATGTTTCTATCTACACAGGGGTGGTTTGTGAAGATGATGTATTTCTCGGACCTTCTATGGTTTTTACGAACGTAACAAATCCTAGAAGTGCTGTAAATAGGAGAGGGCAGTACGCAAAAACAATTGTGAAAAAAGGAGCAAGTATTGGTGCCAACGCCACGATAGTTTGTGGACATGATATAGGAGAATTTGCATTTATTGGTGCCGGAGCTGTAGTGACAAAAAATGTACTTGCATATGCTTTAGTGGTGGGTAATCCATCCAAACAAATCGGCTGGATGAGTGAGTATGGTCAACGGTTAAGTTTTGATGTAAATGGGATAGCTGTTTGCCAGGAAAGTAAAGAACAGTATAAATTATATAATGCCATTGTCTCTAAATTAACTACATAAATGGTACAAGAATTACTAGAAAAGAAAAAGAAATTAGCTGTAATAGGACTAGGTTACGTTGGTTTACCAATCGCTTTAGAGTTTGCAAAAAAGCTAAGTGTCATTGGTTTTGACATCAATCAAAAGAGAGTTGACATGATGCGCAATAATATTGACCCAAGTAATGAGTTGGAAGCAAAAGATTTTGAAGGGACTGATATTCATTTCACTGCAGATTTAAATGATTTAAAAGATGCCAACTTTTTCATAGTAGCGGTACCTACACCAGTTGATAAACACAATGTGCCAGATTTGAAACCTGTACTTGCTGCATCAACAACTATTGGTAAGGTATTGAAAAAAGGCGATTATGTAGTATTCGAGTCTACGGTATACCCGGGATGCACAGAGGAAGATTGTTTACCTGTAATAGAACAGATTTCTGGGTTGAGTTTAAAGAATGGAGATTTTAAATTAGGCTATTCTCCAGAGCGTATTAACCCAGGTGATAAAGAACATACTATAACCAAAATTACGAAAGTGGTTTCCGGTTCTGATGCAGACGCTTTGGATGTCATAGCCAAAACATATGAGATAATCGTAACTGCCGGAACACATAGGGCTTCTTCAATCAAAGTGGCTGAAGCAGCAAAAATTATTGAGAACACTCAACGCGATTTAAATATCGCTTTGATGAACGAGTTGTCGCGCATTTTCGATTTAATGGGTATAAACACTTATGAAGTATTGAAAGCGGCTGGCACGAAATGGAATTTCTTGAAATTTTCACCAGGTTTAGTTGGGGGGCATTGCATTGGAGTAGATCCTTATTACTTAACTTACAAAGCACTTGAGTTAGGTTACAATCCTGCAGTAATTTTAGCAGGTAGGAGAATTAATGATGATATGGGTGCTCATGTAGCTCGTAAATTAGTTCAACAATTAATTAAGCTACATAAACAAGTCGATGCTTCACGTGTGTTAGTAATGGGCGCTACATTTAAAGAGAATGTAAGTGATATTCGAAACAGTAAAGTAGTAGATGTTATTCGTGAGTTAAAACAGTATTCGGTAATAACCGAAGTGGTAGACCCAATGGCAGACTCCGAAGAATTTCATGAAGAGTATGATATTCATTTAGAAAAAGAGTATGGAACGGATTATGATGCCGTTGTTGTAGCTGTAAATCATGAGGGATTTTCAGATTTAGATGATGCGTTTTTTGCTAAAATTTTAAAACCGGATGGAATCATCGTAGATGTAAAAGGTGATTTACGGAACAA
>CANGXE010000261.1 GCA_947457525.1 Bacteroidota bacterium
AAACAATTCAAACAAAAAAATCATATTTACACGAACATTACATGTACATCAGTGAAACAAATCAGTTTTCTCTTTTTTCTTATTGTTCATTTTGCGGCTAAAGCATCGCAGATTTTAATTCCAATGGATGAATCGCAGCCGCAGCACTTGAAGGCGTATGGCATTGCGTATTGGTCGCTGAAACAAGGCGTGGCGGTAGATTGGTTGTTGAATTATAGAGGAGGTAGTTTTGCTGTGCCTTATGCCAAGGCGATGGAAAGTGAGTGTAAGATTAGAGGCGTGGGCTATGAAGTAATCGCAGACGGACAGTACAACGCCATTCTTTCCATGATTGCCAACCCTGAGCAAAACATGGATGTGATGAAGTTGGAGAAAGCCCCGAAGATAGCGGTGTATTCTCCCAAAACTAAACAACCCTGGGATGATGCCGTAACGATGGCCTTGACCTTTGCCGAAATCCCCTACGAGTTGCTGTATGACGATGAAATTTTGGACGGTAAGTTGTTACTTTATGATTGGTTGCATTTGCATCATGAAGATTTTACCGGGCAATACGGCAAGTTTTATGCTTCTTATGCTAATGCCGCTTGGTATCAAACCGAAGTAGCTGACCAAGAGGCGCGCGCAAAGCGCAGAGGTTATGGAAAAGTGTCGCAGATGAAATTGGCAGTGGTGAAAACCATCCGCGACTTTGTGACCGGAGGAGGATTTATGTTCGCGATGTGTAGCGCCACGGATTCTTATGACATAGCACAATCAGCCGAGGGTGTAGACATCTGCGATGTGATGTATGATGGCGACTCACAAGACCCGAATGCACAAAGGAAGTTGAACTATGATAACTGTTTTGCCTTCGAGAAATTTCAACTGCGCACCAATCCTTACGAGTATGAGTATAGCAACATTGATGCGAATTTTGGGCGCACAGTACAGAAAGATTTAGATTACTTCAGCTTGTTTGACTTTTCGGCTAAGTGGGATCCGGTGCCTACTATGTTGTGCCAAAACCACACCAAAGTAGTGAAAGGGTTTATGGGGCAAACTACTGCGTTCAACAAGAATTTTATTAAGAGCAATGTGCTGATTATGGGACAAAACAAATCGGCCAATGAAGCGCGCTACATTCATGGCGAATTGGGTAAAGGATTGTGGACTTGGTATGGCGGACACGACCCGGAAGATTATCAGCATTTGGTGGGCGACCCACCTACAAATTTAGAGTTGCATCCCAACTCACCGGGCTATCGCCTTATTTTAAACAATGTGCTCTTTCCGGCTGCACGGAAGAAGAAGCAGAAAACCTAGCGATTACTTTTATATAAATCCGGCTGCTCGGTGTATACCGTCAAGGCATCAATATCCGCATCACTTAGTTGAGGAAAAACATTCATCACCGAGGCACGCATCATCATCATTTCTTTGGCGTAAGGGTAACCGGCTTCTACCGGTTCGTTCCAGTTTCTAATCCACGCATATAGCCATTGCTTGCCGGTCTTCCCTTTGAACTCACCGGCCTTCTCCCAGCGAGCAGTAGCGCCTATTAATACCGGTCCTGTGCCGTCTGCTTTGGGATTGTGGCAAGCGGCACAATTGCTTTTAAATAAGTTTTTGCCTTGCAGCCATTGGTCGTTGGCGGAACTTGGAGTTTGAGTAGCGACTGTAGGAGTTGGCTTAGATATAGTCGGTTTTTCTTTTCTGCTAAAATTAAAATCTACGTTCCAAACAAAAATGACAGCAGCTATGATGAGAGCCACCACGAGCGATAATTCGATGGCCGGATGAACTTGTTTTTTCATGGTGCAATACTACAGTATATGCCGTTAAATAGCGGTATTGTCTGCGGCTTTTAACGCTTGCCATCTTTTGCTTAAGAAAAACAAAACGATACTCATTTCTACTAATGGAATAGCCACCATTAAAAACAGATTACCCTGCACATTGGGGTAAAATAAACCGATGATGGGCAAGTCTTTGGTGAGCATCGGGAACAGCGCGTAGGCCAACAAAAGATAAATAATCATGGCGGCATCTGCTCGCTTAGGGCGCGAGGAGAAATTGAGTAGCAGCAGAATACCTAAATCGCGGATAACGAAACCGTAAATCGCTATTAAAGCTAAGATAAGGCTGAGTGAGTTTTTGATAGAAAAGTCTGCAAACAATTCTTTAGTTGAATCGGTGATAGGCATAACGGTAAACAACAACACTGCTGCTAAGCCCAACAAAAACGAAATGGGTAAAGTGATGAGCCAAAGCGGCACTTGGCGAAGAAAACCGTCAATGTTGTTGGTGCGAAGTGATTGCACCAAATACCGAAAGTTAACGATGTTCTTCGCTTCGGTGAGTGCTAAGAAATAGACGAGCGTGAGGGTTTCTAAAAATAGAATACCTAACGAGAGGCTAAAGTCGGTGACTAAAGTAATTTTTTCAATGCCGATGATGAATCCGTATTGGAAAATTAAATTCGAGAAGATAAAGGCGAACCACCAAATAGGTTTATCTGAAAATTGCAACTCTGCGCGCATGCTGCGATACAAGGCGGCTAAAATCCAACCACCGTAGAAAAGCGTATTAAGGATAGCAATGTCTGTCGGGTTTTTGATGACGTTATACCACGAAAGCGGAGAGTCTGTGCCATCGTCTAAATAACTAAGACCGAAGAAGCGTGAAGCGGTGCTAATCAGCACAATACCAATTATGAAAATTCGGTTGCTTTTAATCTTAGTTCGGCCATCGGCTTTTCTAATCATTTGCAGCGAAATGATAAGCATCAACCCATGCACACTAATCATACTGAGAATAAGTAAAACCGCAATCTTAAGCTCGGTGTAGGGTTGTTCGGTATAGAAAGATGAGGTCACAAAAAGTGCCCAACAAATCATAGCGCCATACCAATTGTAACTCGTGCTGCCGAAAAGTTTACCGATGGCTAATTTCCATGGGCCGATGATGCTCATTTTTTGCCAATCCCATGTTTTTTCATTGTATTCATCTATGATAGAATCAGCGGCCGATTTCACACCCCAAAGCATGCCAAGCAAGATGAAGCCGGATAACGATACATAGTGAATAGTTTTCCAAGCGGAAACTTCATCGTCAAAATTGGTAAACAATAGGAGCGTGATGAGGCCAATGATGGCGGGCATAGCAACCAGTCGTTGCGGGCTGAATTCTGTCCACAAATTTTTAGCTAACTCGGGGTTCCACTTAAGTATATATCTCATGACGTATTGTTTTGTTTGTATTGTGCTACTGTTTTAATGTACTCGTCTTGTAGGTTGATTTTTAGCGTAGCGAATTCTTCTACCGGCATATCTTCGGCTATTAATTTCTTGAGTAAATCGCGTTTCGGCAAAATGCTTTCGTCTAACTTTACATGAATTTGTTTTTGTATAAACGTGGCATCTCTCACGCCTTCAATGGTAGAAATAAAACCGA
>CANGXE010000262.1 GCA_947457525.1 Bacteroidota bacterium
GTACACCGCCTTACACGTATTCGCTTGGCTTTCCGCTTAACTTTCAGCAAAGCCAGTTTTTTATTGGCAGTTATGCGGCAGGCAACTATAATATTGTGGTGCGCGATGCCGATAACTGTGTTACTGTAAACAATAAATACCTCGACCCTCAAAACAATACAGTTACCGATATTGACGCTAATGTGTATGATATTGTGCAGATAGGTAGCCAACGCTGGCTAAAACAAAATTTGCGCACAAGCCGATTCCGCAATGGAGAGGCTATATACGCAGATGTAAGCTGTGATTCTTTCTACAGCAAGTGCAAACAAATGATTCCCTGCTGGACCTACCCTAATGGTAATGCAAATAACAACCTTACATACGGAAAATTATACAACGGTTATGCTATGATAGATGCAAGAGGTGTTTGCCCGGTAGGCTGGCATGTTCCGTCAATTACAGATTTTGCTGTATTGGCAGATTATCTAGGCGGAGATACTATTGCCGGGCAAAAAATGAAAACAACTAATTTATGGGTAACACCTGATCCAAACGCAAACTCGAGTGGTTTTTCGGCATACCCGGCAGGTGAATGCGCAGTTACGGACCTGGTTTTGGGAACCAGTGGTTATTCTGCTTTAGGCTACAATGCAATCTATTGGACAACCACCCTGCAAAATTTTACTCCAAACAAGCTGGCTTATAAAGTAACACTATGGGATACTGAAAAATACGTTACACTGGAAACTGAATTTTCTCCGCATGGTGACTTTAGCCGCGGTGACGGCCTTTCTATTCGCTGTATAGAGAATTAGTATACTCGCTTTAATCCCACTAAGAATAGGCTATGATTATGTTTTATCGAGAAAAAGGCTCTTACTTTGTTTAACTATAATCGTTGGTAATAATACCAACAATGGCTTCGTTACTACTCTTCTTCTTGCCAATTCTCCCATCAATCTTCATGGGTTTTGCTAAGGTGGTCGATATTTCTTCTGTCTTTTTTGGTGGGTCGCCCTTCGCCTCTATTTCGGACACCAAAATCTATAAATGCAGATGGCAAATCGGTTTTAGTTTTTCTGCTTCGGCAGTTAAATCTTAATAACAGGTTTTTGTAATAGCTGCCGAGCCCCATTTCTCTTTAATCTTTATTAGTTTATAAGTAAAAGTGCTGCTGAGCTTTTTTAATACTATTGTCTCGCACACTTCTAGTCTACTACCTTCGCAGCTATTTCACTGAGGCCTTATCGATGTTTCGCGAGGCATTCAAAGCCGAAGACACGGTGCCCGATAGAAGAGGTTATTACAACACTAAATATATTCAACTTTGCCTCATACAAGGCGAGGTGGAGGAAGCTAAACACCCTTTCGATTCGTAAGTCAAAAACATAGCCTCGAAGCAACTCTACGTTATTCGCGACATCATTAGTGGCCTCAAAGTTTTCCTCTTTACGGGTGAGTTGGAGAAAGTGTACGAACTCTTGCAACTTGGTTTTGCGGCACAGGCTAAGACCCGCTACATGCAGTATGAAATAGAACTCCGTAATCTAGAAGTAGCTTATTTTTTACTCAGCCAAAACAAAGATGTAGCGCTTCAACTTTGCGAGCGTAACGTAAAGTACTTACATAAAAACGGATTTAATGTAAAGAAGAGTCGCTACCCCGAGTTCTTTCTTTTAACTAAAGCATTTATCCGCAAAAACAAACTAACTCCTCGTCAACAATCGCTGCTCAACGATTGGCAGCAAGAAGGCTATGCGCTTTATGGTCGCTTACTAAAAAAGATGTTTGTAGTATAAATTATGTACATCACTTGTTGATTTTTTCAGATTTTAATTAGTGAACAAAAAACGCCCCCTAAATTGGAGGCGTTCGATAAGGTATAAATAGGAGCGGAGGTTTAGCTCACTCTGCGATGACCCACCCATACAAAACGTTTGTTAACGTATTCTGGATTGGTGAACGAGGCGTTGCCCGCAGGATTGCCGCCCGTCACGTGAAAGTCGCTGAAAGTAGCGTGTTGGTTCACCCAAATCATGCCGGTCAAGTTTAAAGAAACGGGAGCAAACACGCTTTCGAGTTCATCGAAGATTGTGTTAGCGGTGGCTTCGTCTGTAGTGTAGGCACTGAAGGTGATGGCGCCATGTTTTTCAGCCATGTGTTTGGCTATTTTGATAGAATGTGCTGTGTCTTTCGTTTTGATGATAAGCAAGATAGGGCCAAAGAGTTCGTTTTCGTAAACGCCTGTGTCTTTGGCTTCTACTTCAAGCACGATAGGCGAGCAGGTTCTGGCTTCAGGAAACTCTGCGTTAGCTATTGCAGTAGGCTCCAACAAAATAGTAGCATCGAGGTCTTTCACCGAGTTTACGCGCTTCACAGTTATTTCACTTTGGATGGCGCCCAAGGTGCCGGGTCCCATTTGTGGATGGTTGGCAATGCCTGCTATGGCATCAACGAGCGCTTTCTTCACTTCTTCGTACGGAATAACGGTGTCGCCTTGTTTAATACCGCCTTCGGGGATGAAGAAGTTTTGTGGAGCAGTACACATTTGACCGCTGTATAAAGACACCGCAAAGGCTAGGTTTTGCACTACAGGTTTGAGGTCGTTTACTGAGTCGAGTATCACGGAGTTAACGCCTGCTTTTTCGGTGAAGGTGATTTTGCCGGGCAATGATTCTACATAGCTACCAAAGGCGCTGCCTCCGGTGTAGTCAATGATTTTTACCATCGGGTGCTCAGCTAGTTGTTTAGTGATTAGTTTTTCGGAGGAGTCAACGGCCAATTGGCAAGTGTTCGGGTCGTAGCCTTTCGCTTCTAAAGCTTGTTGTATTTCAGCTACCACGATGGCGATAGGGTAAACAGACTTAGGGTGTGGCTTCACGATGACGCTATTGCCGGTAATCAAAGAAGCGAACATGCCGGGCACCGAGTTCCAGATAGGGAAAGTGGAGCAGCCAATCACTAAACCAACGCCCTTAGCCACGGGCTTAAATGTTTTTTGCAACACCACGCTGGCTTTGCCCATTGGTTTTTCCCAAACTATCGATTGAGGAAACTTTGTGATTTCTTCATAACCCATCGCTAGCGCTTCGAGTGCGCGGTCGTTGGCATGAGGTCCGGAGGCTTGAAAACTCATGATAAAACTTTGGCCGGTGGTGTGCTGTGTAGCGTGGGCAATTTCGAAGAAACGAAGTTTAATCTTTTCGAGAGCTTCGATAAGTACTTCAGCACGATCATCAGGCGAAACGTTTTTCCAAGTAGAAAATGCGCGACCGGCTCTAACTACGAGTGTATCAGTTTCGAATGCGGGGTAAGTCACCCCGATGGCTTGCTTGGTGTAAGGAGAAGATTCTTCGCCTATCCAAGCCGTAGGGTTTTGTTGCAACAAACCGCAGAATTGTTTGCCCACTTGTTGGTTGTAAGCCTCTTGGCCTTTAGCA
>CANGXE010000263.1 GCA_947457525.1 Bacteroidota bacterium
AAATGGAGAAGAAAAACAACAAGATGATGAGCACATAGCGCAGCAAGTTGAGGAGCACTTGGGTGAAGGTGCTGAAAATTTGAAGTTTGTCGAGCAGCAAAGCGAATAGGTCTTGACCGAGGATGATGAGAATAATGGAGAAAAAGAAAAGGGTGAATAGCAGGAAGGTAATTTTGAACGCTATCAAACGACTTTGAAAAGCGTTACGTTGCTTGTAGTGGTCGTAGGCCTTATCAAAAGAGCTCATAATGGCCATCACCCCGTTGGATGTAAGGAACAGCACCAACAATCCCGAACCCGTCAAGAGCCCGCCTCGTTTGTTTTTGGCGAGGTCTTCGAGTAGTGGCTGAATGAAGGACTTGATGAACGCATACGTTTCTTTATTAGGCAAAATTTCTTTGAGCAAATTCAGGATGCTGACGTCTAGATTATTGAAAAATGGCAGATAGGGGATAAGCGAAAATATAAATGTCAGCGCTGGGAAAATGGCCAAAAAGAAACTAAAGGCTACGGCTTTGCTGCGTGTGGGCAAGGAGTTCGCTCTAATTTCGGCAATGAAAAATCGGAAAACAACAAATACCGGAATGCCATCGAAGCCGGGTAGGGTGAAGTTTCGAAGCCGCACACCGATTCGGAGCAAAAAGGGGTATTGGGTTAAAATGTTTTTCCAGAGAGTTTTCATTACTAGCAAAAGTTGGGCGGCAAATTTAACAACTTAAAAGTAGGGAAGCAATGCCTTGCAGAGTTGCTCGGGAGCAGACTTCACCTTTCGCGTGGTGCCGTCAACAAAAATCAGTTGGTTTTCGCCCTCATTGATGAGTTTACTGTTTTCGTTATAGACTTCATACTTAAACGTAATCAATCGATGCGGCATGTCGGGGATGATGGTTTTGATGGTCAGCAGTTCGTCATACAACGCAGGAGCAATGTATTTGATGTTCATTCGCGTGATTGGCATCATGGTGCCGGCCGCTTCGAGTTGCTTATAGCTAAACCCTAGCGAGCGAATAGCCTCTGCACGTGCTTGCTCATAGTAGTAAGGGTAATTGCCATAATACACATAGCCCATTTGGTCGGTGTCGCCATAGCGAACGCGGAGTTGAAATTCGTGCGTAAACATGCTTATCTGATTTTCATTTCGTTCATCTTTTTGCGGTATTGAGCTGCCACTTTCATTTGGTCGTCATACGATTTCGAGAAAATAGAATAGCCGCTCAAATCGGGATTGGCGCAGAAGTAAAGAAACTCGTGGTCTTCGGCATTCAGCACCGCATCAATAGATTTTTTTCGCGGCATGCAGATTGGCCCTGGGGGCAATCCGGCATACATGTAGGTGTTGAAAGGTGAGTCGTATTCTTTATGGTAATTAGTGACCCTCCTGGCCGAGAAATCTTTGAGCGCAAATACCAAAGTGGGGTCAGCTTGCAGCGGCATACCAATCTTAATACGGTTGAGGTACACTCCGGCCACGGTGGTCATCTCTTTGTCGAAAATTACTTCGCGCTCCACAATGGCTGCAAGGGTGGTCACTTTTTCGGGGTTCATATTGAGTGCTGCGGACTTGGCCAACCGTTCTTCATTCCAAAAAACAAGATAGGCCTTCTCCATTTTGTCTAAAAAGTTTTCGAGCGAAGTGTTCCAATACAATTCGTAGTTGTCGGTAATGAAACGGCTGATAACTTTGTTGGTGTCGGTGTTGTATCGGCTTAAAAATTCTTGGCTAGTGATGTGCGCTAAAAGCACGTTGGAGTCAAGTTCAATAGTGCGTCCCACCAATCCACAAAATTCTTCCTTGGTACGGATGTTATAGACGACCAATTTGACCGGTTGCTGCCAGCCTAAGCGCAACATGTTCACGATTTGGCGGTTGTTCATGCCTTTGGTCAAAAGGTAGTTGCCGGGTTTAATTTTATTGGCGTAGTCTTTCCATTTGGCTACTAGTTGGAAGGTGAATTCATCGTTCAAAACTTCGCGCTCACGCAAAATCTTCAATACATCTTCGAAGCTCGAACCGGTGGGGATTTTAATCGTGATATTCTTTTTCGTGTTGACATTGGGTGCAAAAAGCACACGGTAGGCAATAAATCCATCCAAGACAAGAAAGATGGCAAGAAGAATGGCTAGTTTTTTCATTTAGCTCAAGAATTTAGCTTTAAGTTCGAGCGTAGGCACACGGCATTGTTCGGCTTTACCAAACCATTTGTAGCGATTAACTGCTACGTAGTCATACACCGCATCGCGGATAAACAAAGGGAATATTTTTAAAACAACCGTAAATTGCCACACGCCACCCAGCAAAGTAGCAATGCGAAAAGCCGCATTGGATTTGGTGTAAATGGTACCGTTGTCATCGAGGATTAAAGAATTCATAGGCAAATGTTGCATGCCTAGTTTTGCTAGTCGCTCTTGACCAAAGTCAGACTGCATAGCGGCAAAATGAATGATGTTTTTTATGTCGCGGTCTATGACCCAATTCACTGCTCCGTTGCATAGGTTACATACGCCATCAAAGAGCAATACTACCATAACTTACTGTTTGATGATTTTATGTGTCACCGCTTGGTCTGATTTTTCACTGTGAATGCGAGCAATATAGATGCCCGGAGTGAGGTTACCTATATCAAAACTTTGTATATTTTGATAGTTGGCGATATGGCTTCCCATGATGTTGAACAAATCAACTTGAAGATGGCTGGTGGCTGATTGCAGGTAGACTACACCAGTGGTGGGATTTGGATAAACAGAAACGTTTGGTCTTTCATTTTTGCTTAAATCTTGCACATTGGTAGTGCCGCCATAATAGTCCGTATCGAAGATTAAACGTATCATAGGAGAACCCGGAGTGGTGATGGTAGATTTTTTCCAAGTACCGAATGTTTGTACATACATGTGCGGGTTACCGAGCGGACTGTTTAAGTCGTAGCCTACTTGCAGGTTGCGTTCGTCAAATTGCGCCCAGCCAAAAAATACCCGCCCGCTCACGATAATCGGTGTGTCGAGTTTGTAGGTGTAAAATCCATTTACAGAATCAACGTAGAATGGCTTTTTGTTTTCTACAGATTTAATGGGCGCATCTACAAACGCAAAGTCGTTGAGCTTAAGGCTGTCCCAAACGTGATAGTTGAACACCAAGTTACTTACGTTTTGTTCCACTTGTGTAAACATTATTTGAAAAGCTACCAGTGTGTCGGGTTGGTTTAAGATAAACTCATAGCCAAATTTTTTTGTGCCATTGCCGGTGATACCATAAGCAGCTTCGGCTGAGCCATCATCATAAGCCATAGTGGTGCTGAAGGATTGAACTTGACGCAAAGTATCATTTTGAGGGCGGCTGTCATTCGGTGAAATGCTCACTTGCGAGTTGATCACCAGACTATCAACCGGCCAATTGGGAGAAGTTAGGATAACATAATC
>CANGXE010000264.1 GCA_947457525.1 Bacteroidota bacterium
CAGATGTTTTTTGATAATCAAAAGTACTTTGATTTCGTAGATAAATGTCGAGCTGCGGGCATTACCATTCCTATTATTCCGGGTTTAAAACCAATTGCTCAACGCACACAGTTGAGTGTGTTACCACGCATTTTCCATATTGACATTCCAAACGATTTGGCCGATGCTATAGAAGGATGTAAAGACGACAAGCAAGTGAAACGCTTAGGTATAGAATGGTGTATTCAACAATCTAAAGAATTAAAAGCTGCCGGTGTGCCGTGCTTGCACTACTACACTATGAGCCGCTCCGAAGCTACTATCGAAATTGCTAAAGCCGTTTTTTAACCGCAAATGGCTGATAAAATCCAATCTGAGCAAGAGGAACTCATCAACACCATCACACATGGTTTGGGTATTTTGTTTGCTGCCATTGCTAGTCCGTTTCTTCTGGCCTATGTCAACAACAGCGGCACGGACGGCAATTTTTGGGCAGTGGCTATTTTCTGTTTTGGCATGCTCACGGTCTACACTTCCTCTACACTCTACCATGCCGTGCGCGAGAAGAAATTAAAATATAAACTCCGCATCTGGGATCACATTAGCATTTTCTTTTTGATCGGTGGTTCCTACACCGCCATTGTGCAGCGCTATGTCAACGCAGAAACAGCCACTACATTTTTAATCACTATGTGGAGTATCATAGCAGCCGGCAGCCTGCTGAAAATTTTCTTTACCGGGAAATTTAGCAAGCTAGAATTGATGCTCTATGTTGGGTTGGGTTGGATGGCTGTTTTTATTTTCAAACCGTTAAGCCAAACAATGCCTTTAGATGTTTTTTGGTGGCTATTGGCGGGAGGTTTGTTCTACATGAGTGGCGTGTTTTTCTATGCCCGCAAGAAAATGCTCTACAATCATGGTGTGTGGCATTGCTTTGTGCTGGGGGGTACAATTAGCCATTTTGTGGCAGTCTGGAAGAGCTTTTGAGCTATGGGCTGGTAATGGATGTTATTCCATTATTATGTACACAATATTTTTATTTAACATTTTTCGCTTCACTACTTATTGAGGATATTGATTTATTTGTCAATGTAGCGAAACAAATCGCTCCGATAAAACGTAAAATATTTGACCTCAAACAACAGACCAGATTTGAAAAAAAGTTTACTTCTTATTGTACTATCTTTTGTGTTGGTGGCCGCAACGCCTTATGCACCTGTTTCCGCAAAACCAGGAAACAATTTGTTTGCTGATTTAGATTACAAAACCATTGACTCGAAAAATAGTCTCATTGAGCTGGCACATAGCCGTGCTGCACAAGCCATTGATAGTTTTTACCGACTTCGCCACAAACTTGGCGGTTTCAACGGCACCGTTATGGTGGCCAAAGACGGCAAAGCCATTTATCAAGGCGCTTTTGGATACGGTAATTTTGCTAGCCACGACTCATTAAGTACACAATCTCCTATACAGTTGGCTTCGGTTTCTAAGCCGTTCACAGCCACAGCTATTTTACTTTTAGCCGAGCAAGGCTTCTTTTCCTTGACGGATACTTTGCAAACTTTCTTTCCTGAGTTTCCTTACCCGGGTATGACGGTAGAAATGTTGCTAAGTCATCGCTCGGGTTTAATTGACTACTCTGTACTTCCCGCAGAATACTTCGGCAAAGGCATTGCCAATCTCACTAACGAAATGGTGTTAAACTATTTCATTACAAAAAAGCCTGCCCTTAGAACTCGCCCAGATAGAATGTTTATTTATTGCAATACAAACTATGCGCTCTTAGCATCAATAGTAGAGCATACCACCAACATGTCTTTCAAAGCATTTATGGATAAGTTCATTTTCAAACCACTTGAAATGAACAATTCATTCGTTTTTGACCCAACCATTGACACCATCACAGGTACATTGAGCTACGATAGCAGAGGAAAGTTATGGAACAATAACATATACGATGGCGTAGCCGGAGATAAAGGCATTTACTCTAGTGCAGAAGATATGTTGAAATGGGATAATGCCTTGCGCACCGGTTTGGTGTTGACCGAAGAAACACTTCGCGCAGCTTACACGCCTCGCAGTTTAGATAAATACTCATTCGTTGGTGAAAAGGATAAGAACTATGGTTACGGTTGGCGGATTGCTAAACAAGCCGATAAGTCTACTTTGATTTATCACAATGGTTTTTGGCACGGAAGCAACAATGTATTTGCTCGTGATATCAACGATGGCTACACGGTTATTGTTTTAGGTAACAAATCTAACCAAGGCAACTATTGGACACAACCTGTGTGGGATGTGATTGGTCAGTTGAAAAACTTCTCCAACTTGGCGGAGGTACAGTAGTTTATATGTTCCTCTATTTATCTAATCAACGTCACTGAACCTTGTTTTCCCTCAGTAGTTTTGGATGGTTGTTCCACTACGATGTAGTAAATGAAGGTTCCGGCTTGTTGCGGTTTCCCATTGAAGGTGCCATCCCATCCGGTTGTGCCGTTGTAAACCAATGCGCCCCAACGATTATACACTCGCATTTCTTTTAAAAAAAGTCCACTACCACTAGGGAAGTATGGAAAAAACACATCGTTCTTTCCATCTCCATTTGGTGTAAACGCATTAGGAATGGCATATTGATCATCCGGCAAACGCAAACGAACTAACACAGAGGCTGTATCAATACAGCCTTGGTTATTAGCGGTGACTATATATAAAACATCTTCGGTTGGTGTAGCAAATGGGTTCTGAGCATTGCTATTATCTAAAAAAGTTACTGGTGTCCATTGGTAGTTGGTGACACCCACTGCATTAGTTACATCAGCAAACAATTGTATGGTACTGCCTTCTATAATAATCGTGTCATTGAACAGTACAAACGCATCTAAACTTCCTTTACCAACCACGATAGTATCTGTAACCACACATCCTCCGGGAAAATCAGCGGAAACAGTGTAAGTGGTGGCTTGAGTTGGTGTAACAATAGGATTGGAAACGTTAGGATTATTTAAATCCGCAGTTGGTAACCAAGAGTAGTTGGGAGTGACAAAAGGTGAAGCGCAAGACTTGAAGCGAGTAACCGGTAACTCAAAATTGGCAAAAGCTGTGAAGGTTGGTAAGTCACAACCTACATCTAAAGCCGAGCCTCCGTTGAAAGAAGCTACATAGTTTGTATTGATGGTTTCAATGACATCAGAATTGATGGTAGTTGTGCCATCCGGATTATCCCAACAAATTTCAACAAGGAGGTTTGAATTTCCATCCCAATCAAAATTGCTGTTTAGTGTAAACTCATTCCAGCCTAATGTTGTATTCACAACGGCAGAAGTATAAACCGTTTGCGTTGGCTCCCAATCAAGAGGAGAGAACTCAAACTCGTCTAAGGATGTGCAAGACATTTTTATAGAGAAATTTTGGA
>CANGXE010000265.1 GCA_947457525.1 Bacteroidota bacterium
CTGATGTTTGGGCTAAAGAGCGAAGACGCACCATTCAAGCAATTATTGATTATTGTGATTGTTCAGTCAGTGCTTACTACACTTTTTCATATTGGTAAGCCGATGCCGGAGTTAATTGCTGCAGCTGCTTTTGGTCCGGTCTTTGGCTATGTGGCGTTTCGTTATCAAAACATTTGGTACGGCATGACTATCCATTTTATAATGAATGTTTTTTTAGATTTTTTCTCCTTGCGAGCTCATCATTTATTGCCACAATCATTTTTATAAACTATGAAAGTTTTAGTCACCGGAGCCAATGGATTTATTGGCAGTCATCTTACCAAATTGCTAGTGAAAGAGCAACTCGAAGTAGTGGCAATGGTGATGCCGGGAACAAGTTTGGAAAACATTAGCGGGTTGAATATACAAATTGTGTATGCAGACATCACCAAACCTGAAATGTTAGTGGGAGCAATGGAGAACGTAGATTTGGTTTATCATTTAGCGGCAATGCCTTCATTGGCTTGGACTAAGCGAATTTTTGAAGTGAATTTTGATGGAACTAAAAATGTTCTGGAAGCAGCCGTTAAAGCTAAGGTCAAACGATTTGTATTCATGAGTTCATTAGTGGTCCATGGATTTACTGATTTTGATAATGCAGATGAGCTTACACCTAAATTAACTCCAAATTTTTTTACTAGACCATATATTGTTTCAAAGGTGAGAGGCGAAGAGTTGATAGCTTTATATGGTGATAGAATAGAAACAGTGGTTATTCGCCCTGGCTTTACCATTTATGGACCTGATGATCCGGTGACAAGTGGTGAGTTATTGAACCGATTGAGTGCGAGTGGTTTGATGGGTTACATCGACAAAGGTGATGCCAAGAGCAGTTATGTTTATGTAGAAAATTTGGCGTTTGGAATGTACAAAGCAGGATTGTCAAGCGTAGCTGTTGGGCAAACCTACAATATTGCTGATACACAACCACCCTACCTAAAATTTAAATTATTACTACAAAAATTTACTACTGAGTTAGGTGTCAAGTCAAAGCTGTATTCCTTTCCGTCTTGGTTGGTTTTTCCTATTGCTTTGGTAAGCGATCTGTTGCATAGGTTTTTTTTTCCGAGCCGAATGCCATTGCTAAGCACTTACATAGTTCAAACAGCTACTCATGATTTATGGTTTAACACAGCTAAAGCTGAGCGAGAAATTGGATATCATCAAGTGGTAGATTTCCAAGAAGGAATCAGGCGCACGGTGGCTTGGTATCAGAATTTTATTGCTAAATAGCTCATTATTAAGGCTTTGAATTCTTATAATATAACTAGTGATTTATTAGCGTTTTTTTATACTTTCATAAAATCGTTTTCTTAACTTTTTTAATACTAATCAAATGAAACTTTTTTTACGCTGTTTAGTTGTTGCTAGTTTTTTATTGTCGTTCTTCTTTAGCCAAAATGCTTTGGCTAACAATCCTGATTACCTACAACGTCAAGCAGATTACAGAAGTAATTCGGTAGCTAATTTTTCGCGTCATGCCATAACAATTCAGCCATATCTAAATTTGTCGGTTGACTCAGCAACTTTATATCAAATGCTCAATGGTTTATCTACTAAATCAACTGTTGATTTTGATATTGTTCAGTTAGTTAGAATTTTGTACTTAAGCAATGGCGCTTATGATACGGTTATTCTCCCTTATCTTGAGCCAATTCCATTTTGGTTAACTAAGAGTGATACATTGAGAGGATATTGGTCAGAAAATCACATGATACAATGGATGTCATCGGACTGGTTGTTGAAAGAAAAATATGGAAAAGTTGTAGATGCGAATTTGGATAATCGTCTGCGCCACTATTTGCGACTTAAAGTAAATTATGGATTTTATGAATTCTTTTCCTCTACTTATGCACCTTACGCTTTGTCGGGTTTAATCAACTTAGCCGACTTCGCGCAAGATGCTGAGATTAAACAATTAGCCACACAAGCTTCCCAACGATTGCTCAAAGATTTGTTGATGTTAACCAACGACAAAGGCGTATTTTATCCCGTGGCTGGGCGAAATTACTTTGGAAAGTATAAAACACCTTACGATCAGAATCATAACAGTCTCATTTATTTACTCACAGGATTTGGTGAAGTGCCCACGCAAGCTTCACACTCCGGTGGTTTTTTAGCTACATCTTCGTTGCCAGTAGATAGTGTAATTGCCTCATGGAAAGCAGAAAGTAGTTTTACCTATCATATTGGTCATACTTTAGACAGTGGTTTTGTACTGAACGCTGGACAATCATCACTTGATAAAGTGATGTTCCAGTGGAGCTCAGGCGCTTATTTTCATCCAGCTGTAGCAGGAGAAACCGCGCAATTGCTAGCTGATTCTAATCTTTGGAATCATGTTGATTTTAATCCATTTAGAAGCTTTGCCAATTTTTCTGTGTCATCAATCGTTTCCCTTGCCAATATTTTGACGGTGGCTTCTAAAAGTAGCGTTATATGTGGGCAAGATGTAGAAATATTTAAGCACAATTCCGTCACGCTTTGTTCAATAAAAGATTTTTGGAAAGGGAAAATGGGTTATCAGCAATATCCTTGCGTAGCTAATGTTGGTACAACTGCAGTTTACACCGGTTCAGGTAAAACATATCCCGACTGGGAAGACCGCAATTCTGATAATGCAAATGATAATTTGCCCTATGTAGGACAAAACAGAAACTTGGCATTATTGATGTATCGCCCGGAGTTTAAATTACCACTATTGCCAAGTAGTGACCCTGAAGTAGGTTTGTATTTCAATGTAGCCGATTTTGATGAAGTGCGCTCGGATAGTTTGTGGTTGTTGGGTCGACAAGCAGATAGATATGTGGCGGTGCGCAGACATTGCTTAGATAGCATTAACACCGTGCCTGCTTGCTATATGAACCAAGGTCAAGCATGGGTAATCATGGTAGGCGATTCGATAATGTACAATAGCTTTAATAATTTTCAATCATTAGTTCAACAATCACAGTTTACAGAGCAATGGTATTTGGACGAAACGGTGGAGCCTAACCAGTGGGTTTATTACGCTAAAGTCACTGTGGATACATTGAGTGTGGAATACGCTTGGGGTGTAGATAGTATTGATGCATCTGGATTTGACAAAGTGAAACGGAGTGACAACCTAAAGCTATATCCTAATCCATCCACCGATATAGTAAACATCGATTTGTCAGCGTACCAAAATCAACAAGTAACTATTCAGGTTAACAACATGGTGGGACAAACTATTTTTGTTGAAAAGATATCTAATTCAGGTTTATATAAAGTGATTAATACTAACGATTGGTCTGAGGGCATGTATATTGTAAATATATCTACTCCGGAAGTCAGAAAAATAGGTCGTTTTACAAAAGCAAAG
>CANGXE010000266.1 GCA_947457525.1 Bacteroidota bacterium
AGTGGCGGTCATCAAATGCACCAGGCGCAATGTCTACGACCACAAGTTTGGCCACACGTTCGGGATGTTGAAGCGCAAACTGCATAACCGTCTTCCCTCCCATAGAATGGCCGATAAGGTGTGTTTTTGAAATATGATGAATATCTAAAAACTCCAGCAAATCTGCACTGAGTATGTCATAATCAAATGCTTCGCTGTGGGGTGATTTACCGTGATTTCGTTGGTCAACGATGTATACTTTATATTGTTCCGACAACTTTTTAGCTAAGGTTTGCCAATTGTCGAGCGAACCTAAAAGCCCATGCAAAATGACCAATGGAAAACCTTCGCCAAACACTTTGTAATTTAACACCATACTTCTATAGCATTTTAGTGCGTTTCATCAGAAAAGGAAGCAACACTTGCCTAAAATCTTTATTGATATCCGCTTCTACAAAGTCTATCTTGTATTGTCCGCAGCGTAGTTTAAGACTAGCTTCAAACTTTTTCACTTGGCTCACGTAGTAGTCTTTTACTTCACTTGGATTGAGTTTCACTTTATCACCATTTTCCATATCCACAAATTCGTATGGGCGATTTTCAAACTCAAAATCTAACTCTTTCTGCTTGTCCACTACGTGAAATAAAATCACTTCATGCTTGTTATACTTCAAGTGTTGCAGTGCGGCAAAAAGTTCGTCTATGCCTTTGGTGTCGACATTATCAAACATATCGCTAAATATCACCACCATACTTCGCTTATGCACTGTGTCGGCTATTTGGTGTAAACATTTAGCCGCATCCGTTTTCACGTTGAGTGGCGATTTACTTTGCAATTCATCTAAATACGTATAGAGCAATTGATGATGCTTAGTGCTAGAACGAGCCACGGTGTTGACCAAAATTTCATCAGTAAACACACTCAACCCAGCAGCATCGCGCTGACGTTTGAGTAAGTGAATTAGCGCAGCTGCTGCTTGAATGGAGAACTTGAGTTTATTGGTTTTCGCACCATCTTCTTTTGGAAAATACATAGACGAAGACGCGTCAATCACCACTTGGCAGCGCAAGTTGGTTTCTTCTTGATAGCGCTTCACAAACATTTTACCGGTTCGGGCATATACTTTCCAATCCATGTGGCGAGTAGACTCCCCCGGATTATACAATCTATGCTCGGCAAACTCTACAGAAAATCCATGAAATGGCGAACGATGTAGCCCTATGATAAATCCCTCTACAGCTTGGCGGGCTAGCAGTTCCAGATTTTGAAACTCAGAAAGTTGTTCTTGATTAATCATAAAAAAAATAGGGACAAACGAATTGTCCCTACAAGTATACTATTTCTACTAAGAATTAAGAAAGATGTTTAGTCAAAGTAGCTACCAAGTTAGACTTAGGCACTGCGCCTACTTGTTTGTCTACTACTTGTCCGTTCTTAATAAACAAGATAGTAGGAATGTTGCGGATACCATACTTCATTGCTGTTTCAGGATTAGAGTCCACGTCTACTTTTCCTACGATTGCTTTTCCTTCGTATTCTTTTGAAAGTTCTTCGATCATTGGACCGATGGCTTTGCATGGGCCACACCACTCTGCCCAAAAGTCTACGATGGCTACTTTATCGCTATCGAGCACAAGCTCTTTGAAATTGCTGTCGGTTAATTGAGTTGCCATAGTTTTTTAGTTTTTATTGTTTGATAATTGATGCAAATGTAAGTTAGTTGTCAAATCTTGTGCCTTTATATAATTGACATTTCCACAGCCGCCTAATTCAGACATTTTTCGATGCTTTCGGTAATATTGTCACTTGTAGGCGATTTAAAAGGGTTAAAATAATCCACCACGTTGCCATTTCTGTCAATCAGGTACTTTTGAAAATTCCATTTTGGATAATTGTCCATAAACAAGACTTTAGTTTGTTCCGCCAAATATTTATAGAGCGGAATGGCATCACTACCTTTCACCTTCGTTTTGTCAAATACTTTGAAACTCACCCCATAGTTTAAGGTACAAAACTCTTGAATGGCCTCTCCATTGAGCGGCTCTTGTCCGGCAAACTCATTAGAAGGGAACGCCAAAATCTCAAAGCCTTTGTCCTTATATTTCTCATAGATTTTCTGCAATCCGTCTAACTGAGGCGTGTTGCCGCAGCGAGAAGCAATGTTTACAATCAAAAGCACTTTCCCTTTGTAGTCGGCCAACTTCACTTTCTTTCCGGCCAAGTCATTCACTTCAAAATCGTAGATATTCATAGTTTACACATTTTAGCACTTACAACAGACGAATAGGCGGTTTGTTTATTGCAAATGAAAGGTTTATGATTAATTAATACCAAGTTTTAGCATTTAGCCGAAACAAAAAAGCTTAGCTCATCGTGGTTATAGCTGATGGATCATGCTTTCTCTGTTGCGCACAGATTTCACAGAAAGAAATAGCTACTAAGATGATTTAAATCATTTTTCAGGGCGACAGCAAAGACATAACTTTGTTTAACAAAACAAAACAGCCATGAAACTATTAGTAACAACCGACTTTTCGACAAATTCTAAAGGCGCCATTAGATTTGCTTACAGTTTAGCCAAGCAATCTAAAGCGGTGGAAGTGGTCTTCTATCATGGCGTTCGTTTCCTTCAACCAACTCGTTGGAGCGATGACTTTTTTGCCCAATACAAAAAAGAGGAAACCGAACGGCTCGTAAAAAAACTTGACCAGTTTGTAACAACAGTCATCGGAAAAAAGAGAACCAATTTTGCGGGCATTCATTACGTGATTGCGCCTTCTTCGGATACGGAAAAAGACATCATCACTTACGCAGAAAAAAACAAGATAGATTATATCTGTATTGCAACTCGGGGCGCTGGGGTAGTTAGAAAGATAATGGGCACGCACACGTCCCATATTGTAAACAATGCCAAAACACCTGTATTGGTTGTTCCGAGCCATTACAGATTAAAGCCATTAAAAAAAGTGACTTATCTCTCTGACTTCGACAATTTAAGCAAAGAGATAAAAAAGATTTCCCTGTTTTTGGATACCGTAAAATGCAATCTAGAGGTGCTACACTATTCCTCCATCGGACTCGACAACAAAAAATTTGAACGCAACAAAATGCAGTTCAATAAAGCAGCGTTGAAGAACATAAAACTAAACGTCATCAAAAACAATTTGGAGTTTTCTCTAGTGGAGCGAGTGTCACAGTACGTTAGCAAAACTAAGCCTGAGCTACTCGTCATGTTTACGAAGAAAGAAAAGAGCTTCTTTGAAAGTATTTTTCTTCCCAGCAAATCTGCCGAACTAACTTATACGACCAAAGTGCCTGTGTTGATTTATTCCAAATAAACGCCACCCATTTTTAACCCCCACTTCTTGTGCCTTTTTC
>CANGXE010000267.1 GCA_947457525.1 Bacteroidota bacterium
CTACTGCCGTGAGCACGAGCAAACTGTTTTCGATTTCTTGCTGATGGGATTGTTGTTGGGGGCTGAGTTTTTTGTGAACCACAGGTTCGGCTTCGTTCAGCCATTTGCCGGCCAAATTTTGCATCCATCCCGATAAAGAAAACGGCTCTGCCATGCTATTTACTTTTTGCTGGACATCTGCAATACTTCTTCCCATTCTTCTTCAGTGACGGGTTGCACACTCAATCGCGAGAGGCGAACCAAGGCCATCTGCGTCAACTTGGGGTTGGCTTTTATTTCTTTGAGCGTGACGGTAGGCTTCAAGGTGCTTTGGTAAGTAACATCTACACAAACCCATGCTGTTTCGTCTGTGGTGGGGTCTTGGTAGTGTTCTTTCGTAATCTTGACGGTGCCCACAATGGAAGGTTCTCCGTTCATGCTTTCGTAAAAGAAACAGAGGTCTCCTTTTTTCATGGCTTTTAGGTTGTTGCGAGCGGCATAGTTGCGCACACCTTCCCAAAAAGTGGTTTTCTCTTTTTTCATCCGTTCGAACGAATAGGTTTCGGGGTCAGATTTGATGAGCCAGTATTGCATAGTGTCGTAGGGTTAAATCGCGTGGTGGATTAGTAGATGACAAATGTAATCGTGAACACGAAAAAAATTAGTTTCGCTTCAAATTATAAACCATGAGTGAGACCATTTTGTTGTTTATCGTTGGGTTTATCCTGTTTGAGTTTGCGCTCAACAAGGTGTTGTCCCTACTCAATCTGAACACTTGGCAGCAACCATTGCCTGCTGCTTTGCAAGGTTTTTATGATGCCAAAAAGTATAGCGAGGCTGAGCAGTACGCCAAGGCGAACTTCTATTTTGTTGTGGTGTCTTCTGTTTTTTCGTTAGCGGTGTCCTTGTCGTTTTTGCTGATGGGCGGTTTTGCATGGGTAAATGACTTGGCGCTGGGTTTTTCGGACAATGTTATCGTTCAGGCCTTATACTTTTTCGGATTTATCGGCTTGGGGTCTATGTTGATTAGCTTACCGTTTGATGTGTATCACACGTTTGTGTTGGAAGAGAAGTTTGGCTTTAATAAAACGACTGTTCAGACATTTGTGGCGGACAAGTTGAAAGGAATTTTGCTCGGGGCGGTCATTGGCGGAGGTTTATTGGCCTTGCTCACGTTTCTTTATGGCTGGTTGGGTGAATGGTTTTGGTTGTCGGCTTGGGCGGTGGTGGCGGTGTTTACCATTTTCTTTGCCATGTTTTACACCTCTTGGTTGTTGCCCTTGTTCAACAAACTAACGCCACTCGAAGATGGAGACTTGCGAAAGAGTATAGTTGCCTATGCCAACAAGGTTGATTTTCCGTTGACCAACATTTTTGTGATGGACGGCTCGAAACGCTCTTCCAAAGCCAATGCTTTTTTCAGCGGCATGGGCAGCAAAAAGAACATTGTGCTCTACGACACGCTTATTAATGAATCTACGATTGAAGAGATAACGGCTGTGTTGGCGCACGAAGTGGGGCATTACAAGCGCAAGCATATTTTGCAGTCAATGGCACTGTCGGTGGCACAAATGGGCGTGATGTTTTACGTGTTTGGATGGTTGGCCGCCAGCCCCGTGATGGGTGAAGTGTTGGGCGCCAAGGCGAACAATTTTCACTTATCGCTCATTGCCTTTTCGCTCATTTATGCGCCCATTTCGATGATTACCGGCTTGTTGATGAATATTTTTAGCCGAAAAAATGAGTACGAAGCGGATAATTATGCTAAAGAAACTTACAGCGAAAAGCCGCTCATCACAGCACTTAAGAAAATGTCTATCAATCATTTAAGTAATCTTCAGCCCCATCCGGCTTATGTTTTTTTTAACTATTCGCACCCCACGCTTTGGCAAAGAATGAAACATTTGCAGGGGAATGATTAAAAGGTTTGGAGATTAAATTGTAGTGTTTATATTTGCGCTCCCAAAAAATAAGTAGCATGTACGCAATAGTAGAAATAGCCGGACAACAATTTAAGGCAGAAGCCGGCAGAAAATTATACGTTCACCGTTTGGAAGGCAACGAAGGAGATAATGTTTCTTTCGACCGCGTTCTTTTAACAGACGACAACGGAACAGTTAATGTTGGTGCGCCAACCGTATCCGGCATCAAAGTGAATGCTAAAATCTTAGCTCATTTGAAAGATGATAAAGTGTTAATCTTCAAAAAGAAAAGAAGAAAAACTTACAAGAAATTGCAAGGACACCGTCAATCATTAACTCAAATCGCTATTGAATCAATAGGATAATCCAATTTTTGAAGACAATAAAAACAACAAGTCATGGCACACAAGAAAGGGGAAGGTAAGGTAAAGAACGGTCGCGAATCGCACAGTAAGCGTTTAGGTATCAAAATATATGGTGGTGGAGCAGTTATTCCGGGAAACATTATCGTTCGTCAACGTGGTACAGCTTACCACTGCGGCAAAGGCGTGATGTTGGGTAAAGACCACACTATCTTCGCTGTTGTAGAAGGTACAGTGAAATTTACCAAAGGAAAAGACGACAGACGTTTTGTACACGTTTTGCCGGTAGCAGTAGCATAATTTTTGCTTAATTAATTGAACTTTCAAGCCTCATCGGAAACGGTGGGGCTTTTATTGTTTTAGGAATAGAAGTCAGAAATCAGGCAACTGACAACTATTTTGTGATTTTTTACACCATGCACTGACCTACGTCACCGTTTATCTATAATGGCTTTATTATTTTTACCACCATGGAAAGAAAAACTATAAGTAAATACTTTCTTCGATTTTTTGTGCTGATGGCTTTTGTTGCTCTTGGTTCATTAGTGGACTTGGTAGCTAAGCCGGGCGATGAAGTTAAGCACGATGGTTCTCTTTCATCGGTGTCTCCTTACCAAGCACTTTATGCCAAGTTAAATTTGAACCAACTTGGTCTTTCTGAAGAGGTGTATTCACTGGCGCTGAAGGGTTGGTTGAAGTTAAAAAATGTTGGAGCTGTGCAAAAAGATGTATTAGCAGTTTGCGATTTCACACAATCCTCCAACAACAACCGTTTTTATATCATTGATTTGAATGCCGGAAAGTTGCTCTTTAATACCTTGGTGGCGCACGGTAGAAACACCGGAGAAGAGTTTGCGCGTAGTTTTTCCAACACCGCTTCATCTTATCAATCTTCATTAGGCTTTTATATTACGGGCGAAACCTATGAAGGTAAACATGGATTGAGTTTAAAATTGAAAGGACAAGAACCGGGGTTTAATGATAATGCCGAGGAGCGAGCAATTGTGTTGCATGGTGCAGAATATGTAGATGCAAATTTTACTTCTCAAAATGGTAGATTGGGTCGAAGTTTAGGTTGCCCGGCAGTGCC
>CANGXE010000268.1 GCA_947457525.1 Bacteroidota bacterium
CTTTGCCCGGCACGGCTTGGCGCTCGGCTTCGCTGCGGAGGTCAATATGTATTTCGGAGCAAGGACCACATGGGCCGGTGTCGCCCATTTCCCAAAAGTTGTCCTTTTTGTTGCCGCGCAAAATGCGCTCTTCCGCTATTACTTTTTTCCATTCATCGTAGGCCTCTTGGTCAAAAGCTAGGTTTTCTTTGCTGTCGCCTTCAAAAACAGTGACATAAAGACGGTTCTTATCTAACTTATATACTTCTGTGAGTAGTTCCCAACTCCAAGCAATAGCATCTTTTTTGAAATAGTCACCAAAACTCCAATTGCCGAGCATTTCGAACATGGTGTGGTGATATGTATCCACACCCACTTCTTCCAGGTCATTATGCTTTCCGCTCACGCGAAGGCATTTCTGCGTGTCGGCTACTCGAGGGTATTTGATGGGCTCGTTGCCCAAAAAGATATTTTTGAAAGGAGCCATACCGCTGTTGACAAACATAAGGGTAGGATCATTTTTCACCACAATTGGTGCAGAAGGAACTATCTTGTGGCCTTTGCTTTCAAAAAAATCGAGGAAGGCTTTTCTGATTTCGGACGATGTCATTTTTTATTAAAACTTGTAAATGATTTTAGAAATAAAATTAGTCGGATAACTTTGGGTGCACATTCTTCGGCTTTGGGTCGAATTATGGCGGCACGAAAATAAGAGAATTAACGATTTGAACGAGCGCAAGCCCGACACTAAATTTTAATTGGAATGGCCCTTCGAAAAAAGGAAAAATACATCTTCAACACACAAACCCTTAGCTATGAAAAAGCTGTGGTGGGTTGGGGTACGCGTATTCTTCGTTTTCTGGGGTTTATGATTGCGGCTTTTGTCTTTTCATTGGTCATTTCTACGATTTATTACCGCTTCTTCGATTCGCCAAAGGAGAAAATACTCAAGGCCGAGCTGAACCAATTGAAAGATAATTACTCTCTACTTTCGCAAGATGTGGAGCGGCTCAATGAAGTGCTGAACAGCTTACATTATCGCGATGGAAACATTTATCGGGTGCTTTTTGAGTCTGAACCCATCAATGATGAAGTGTGGCAAGCGGGTAGCGGAGGCGTGAATAAATACCGCTATTTAGACAAATATGACAACGGTGATATCATCAAAAACGTGAAAGTAAAGCTTGATAAACTCAAGAAACAAATGGTTATCCAGTCTAAAAGCTATGATGAAATAGCTGATATGATTAAAAATCAGCAGACTATGTTGGCGTCTATTCCGTCCATTCAACCGGTGGCCAACAAAAAATTAGAGCGCATGGCCTCCGGTTTTGGGATGCGCACTGACCCGGTCTATAAAATTCCTAAGTTTCATGCGGGCATGGACTTTACTGCCTCAACAGGCACTGAGATTTATGCTACTGGGGATGGCGTGGTGGAAACCGTGAATTTCTCTTATGGCGGCTATGGCAATGAAATCGTTGTTAATCATGGATATGGCTACAAAACCAGATATGCGCATTTATCTAAGTTTAAGGTGCGGAAGGGACAAAAAGTGAAGCGTGGTGACGTAATTGGCAATGTTGGCAACACCGGCAAGTCCACCGGTCCGCACTTGCACTATGAAGTACTCAAAAACGGGAATGCCGTTAACCCTGTTTATTTCTATTACAATGACTTGAAAGATGCCGACTTTGAGAGGATGATTGAATTATCAAATTCACCGGGTCAAACCTTTGATTAATGGGCTACAAGGAAAAAGAGATAGTGAAATTATATTACTCCATCGGAGAGGTGGCAGAAATGATGAACGTCAACACTTCGCTCATTCGCTATTGGGAGAAAGAGTTTGATTTGCTCAAACCCAAGAAAAGCGCTAATGGCGAACGCTCATTTACCAAAGAAGACATAACGATTATTCAACTTATCTACCACTTGGTGCGCGAACGCGGCTTCACCCTTGATGGCGCTAAACTTCAATTAAAATCTAATCTTAAAACTGCTCAACGCCACATGCTCATCGTTCAAAAACTGCAACACCTCCGTCAGTTTTTAGTGGAGATGAAAGAGCAGTTGTGAGTTATCAATTGCCGGTTGTCAGTTGCCAGAAATCTGTTCTCTAAGTCTGAATTACTCCTACATTGAATGCTTTGGTAATAGGTGCACAATTAGCGGCTTCAATACCCATGGAGATAATTTTGCGTGTTTCTAGTGGGTCAATCACACCATCAGTCCACAAACGAGCGGCTGCATACTTCGGATCCATTGTACTTTTATATTTAGCCGATATTCTATCCAATATTTCTTTCTCTGCCTCCGGGGTTATTTCTTGTCCTTTAGCTTTTAGTGCACTTACTTCAATTTGCAACATCGTTTTGGCGGCTTGGTCGCCTCCCATCACGGCAATGCGTGAAGTCGGCCAAGCGTAAATCAACCTTGCGCCAAATGCCTTACCACACATCGCGTAGTTGCCCGCTCCGTAGGAGTTACCCACGATAAAGGTGAATTTAGGCACTACCGAGTTAGACACAGCATTCACCATCTTAGCTCCATCTTTAATAATGCCCGCATGTTCGCTACGACTGCCCACCATAAAGCCCGTTACGTCTTGCAGAAACACCAAAGGAATCTTCTTTTGGTTACAGTTCATGATAAACCGAGCTGCCTTATCTGCACTATCATTATAAATCACCCCGCCAAACTGCATTTCTCCTTTCTTGCTTTTCACCACTTTGCGCTGGTTGGCCACAATGCCGACTGCCCATCCGTCTACGCGCGCATAAGCACAGATGATGCTCTTACCGTAGTCTTCTTTGTACTGTTCTACTTCCGAGTTGTCTACGATGCGTTTGATAATATCCAACATGTCATATTGCTTACTCAGATCTGCCGGGAAAATGCCGTACATATCCTCCGGGTTTTCTGCCGGCTTCGCAGGTTCTGCGCGGTTAAAGCCCGCATTTTCCGGCAAGCCCAACTTATCCAATAAGTTGCGAATGGTTTTTAAGCATTCGGTATCGTCTTTCATTTTGTAGTCTGTTACACCCGAAATCTCCGAGTGCGTCACCGCACCGCCCAAAGTTTCATTGTCTATGTCTTCGCCAATGGCTGACTTCACCAGGTAACTTCCCGCTAAGAACACCGATCCTGTTCCTTCCACAATTAAAGCTTCGTCACTCAAAATCGGCAAATACGCTCCACCCGCCACACAGCTACCCATAATCGCTGCAATCTGCGGTATGCCCATGCTGCTCATGATTGAGTTGTTGTAAAATATACGACCAAACATTTCTTTGTCAGGGAAAACTTCGTCTTGCATCGGCAAAAATGCCCCTGCGCTATCCACCAAGTA
>CANGXE010000269.1 GCA_947457525.1 Bacteroidota bacterium
AAAGGTGCTTCCCCTTGAACACTCATTTTTTCGGATAAATTTGCCGTGCGAATGTAGCTAAATAGCCTTAGCTCCATAGCTAAATGAATAAAAACAGAGCTAGTCATGTATAACAATAAGAAAGTAGTAGTCGTATTGCCGGCCTACAATGCGGAACTGACCTTAGAGAAAACCTATCGCGAAATTCCAATGGATGTAGTGGACGAAGTGATATTGGTGGACGATGCAAGCAAAGACAATACTGTGGCGTTGGGGAAAAGCTTGGGCATTAACCATGTGATAAAGCACGAGCGCAACAAAGGCTATGGCGGTAACCAAAAAACTTGTTATAACAAAGCATTAGAAATCGGGGCTGATATTGTGATTATGCTCCACCCCGACTATCAATACACGCCCAAACTCTTGATGGCGATGATTAGTATTATCGGCAATGAAGTTTACCCTGTAGTTTTGGGTTCGCGAATATTGGGAGGCGGAGCGTTGAAAGGCGGAATGCCGATGTACAAATACATTTTCAATAGAATGTTAACGCTTTCGCAAAATATTTTGCTAGGCGAAAAACTTTCGGAATATCACACCGGCTATCGTGCGTTTAACCGTGAAGTATTGACAGCTATTAAGTTTCAGAATAACTCAGACGATTTCGTATTTGATAACCAAATGCTATCGCAAATATTCTATGCCGGATTTCAAATAGCAGAAGTGACCTGCCCAACCAAGTATTTTGATGAAGCCAGTTCTATCAATTTCAGCCGAAGCGTAACTTACGGATTGGGTTGCTTGAAAGTGTCACTCATTCACCGTCTTAGCAAATGGGGTATGCTAAAGAGTGATTTATATTAAACATTACTCTTTCTTAATAAAATTCAAGGAAAGTGAATTAACACAGTAGCGCATACCGGTTTCGGTAGGACCATCATCAAACAAATGTCCTAAATGCGAGTCGCAACGGGCACACATAATTTCGGTGCGAATCATGCCGTGGCTTTTATCTACTTGGGTTTTTACCTTTCCACCTACAATTTCTTTATCAAAACTTGGCCATCCGCAGTGCGCATCAAATTTCATGTCGGAGGTAAATAATTCATTGCCACAAGCGGCACAAGTGTACGTACCTTGATCATTGACTTTATACAATTTGCCGGAATAAGGACGCTCTGTACCTTTTTCGCGCAATACTTCATATTGCTCGGGCGTGAGTATCTTGCGCCATTCTTCTTCTGTTTTCTCTACTTTTGTAGTGTCGTTGTTGTTAGGTGTGTTCATGGCTTGTTTAGTTGTTTTCTTTGTGGTGTTTGTTTGTCCGCAGGCGGTTAACATAAATCCTGTGGCGAATATGGTGATCAAGAGATAAGTTTTCATGGTTCGTGTTTACTTTTCAATATTGAACGTTTTTTTTCATACCTTGTTTTCATGTTTAGAAAAATTGTAAGTTTCACCATCGAGCAATCTAACCTAAAAACTTGGTTAATTGCCCTTACGCTTTACTTATTAACCGGGGGTGTTTTAATGCCTTATGGCGCTAGCCGCATCAGTGAAGCAGCCGGACATCCCGTGGAAATTCTTGATTTACAGTTTAGCTACGACAAAGAACGCGTTATTGAAATTCTCAGTGACTACAGCGAGCGCGCCCGAACCTTGGCAGCTATTTTCAATGCCACAGCCGATAGTTTTTATCCGGTGATTTATGCGCTACTTTTTATCGTCACTGTGAGCTGGATTTTCAAAAATGTAAATGGGGGTCGGGCTTATCTCAAAGTGCTTTTGGTTTTACCGATTCTAATCATGTTAGTAGATTATATGGAAAACAGTTACATCATCAGTCTCCTAAACGACTTCCCAAAAATCAACGACACAAATGTGCTTTATGGCTCGCTGTTTACTACCACCAAGTGGTCCTTAGTGTTTTTGCAATTGGGTATTATCTTAAGTGGATTAATTTTATTGATTTGGCAAAAAGCGAGGGCAAAATAAGCGAGTAGAGGTATTGGCATAGCTACAAAAAACACTAAGTTTGACGCAATGAAAAAAGTTTTTTCTGCATTATTTGTTTTGCTCACTTCACTTCACATTTCTGCTCAAGGTGGATTTATACCTATGGGTTCAGATGCCTATCACATCATTGACCGTTTAGATATCAAATATGGTAAAATTATACCCATACAGCACACCAGCGACAAACAATATCACAGAGGTAACATAGCCCGAGCAGCCGAAACACTTCGTTTGTCTAATGTTAAATTCAATAAAGTTCAGGAGTATCAAATTCAGTGGCTGATTGATGACAATGTCGACTGGTTAGATAGTGTATCCTCTAAAACTAACCGACCGTTGTTCAAAGTCCTCTACCGCGAACCGGCTTCATTTGCGCACGTTAGCTCCAAGAAAAAAGGGCTTTGGGATTTGCGCTTCAACCCAGTTTTTGATTTAAAAATGGGCGTTGAGACCGAAGGCACTCGTTTTATATTTACTTCATCAAGAGGATTGGAAGTGAGAGGCAATCTTAAACGTGTATTGAGTTTCTACTTCAACGTTACCGGCAATGCGGCTCGTCCTCAAGGCTATGTGACCGATCGCATTCGCAAAGGCGAATACAGAAATGTGCCCGGTCAGGCATATTGGAAAGACTACGACTCTAAAATCTTCAAGTTTGATGATGGTATTGATTTTTTCGATGCGCGGGGTTACGTGAATGTACATGTTCTTAAACACATTAACATTTCCTTCGGTCGAGATAAGTTTTTCATCGGCAACGGACAGCGTTCATTCTTTCTCTCCGACTTCTCTGCACCCTACTTGTTTTTGAAATTAGACATGTCATTTTGGCGATTTAAGTACCAAACCATTTTTGCTGAGCTTAATACGCAATACGTTCGTGGTGCCGATCAGTTATTACCTAAAAAATATATGGCGGTGCATCATTTAAGTTTGCAAGCCAATCGTTTCTTCAACATTGGCATTTTTGAAGGCGTAACGCTAAACCGAAGCAAACAATTTGAATTGCAGTACTTAAATCCACTCATTTTCTATCGCGCGGTGGAACATGCCATCGGAAGCCCCGACAATGTGTTGGTGGGTTTAGATTATAAAGTCAACTTCGCCAATCATGTGTCTATTTACGGTCAATTTGTATTGGATGAATTTAACTTCAAAAACTTTTTTAAACGCAATGGTTGGTGGGCCAATAAATGGGCCATGCAAGTAGGTGTTAAATACATAGACATTATTCCCAACTTAGATGCTCAAGCAGAGTTTAATATGGCGCGTCCGTTTATGTACACGCACCAAGCCGGCAATAATTTTACGCACTACAATCAACCGC
>CANGXE010000270.1 GCA_947457525.1 Bacteroidota bacterium
GCGCGAGTTGTTGCCAATCTTAGAAAAAACAGCTCAAGCAGGTCGTCCGTTGTTGATTATTGCCGAAGAAGTAGAAGGCGAAGCCTTAGCTACATTGGTAGTAAACAAATTGCGTGGCACCATTAAAGTGGCTGCTGTTAAAGCTCCGGGCTTTGGTGATCGCAGAAAAGAAATGTTGAAAGACATTGCTATCCTTACGGGTGGTATCTGCATCAGCGAAGAAATGGGTTATAAACTAGAGAACGCAGATTTCTCATACCTTGGTCAAGCCGAGAAAGTAGTAGTGGACAAAGACAACACGACTATCGTAAACGGTAAAGGCGACACAGAGCAAATCAAAGCACGTGTAGAAGAAATCAAAGCACAAATCGAGAAAACAACTTCAGACTACGATCGCGAGAAATTGCAAGAGCGTTTGGCTAAGTTGAGCGGTGGTGTGGCGGTTCTTTACATCGGTGCCCCTACCGAAGTAGAAATGAAAGAGAAAAAAGACCGTGTTGACGATGCATTACATGCTACTCGCGCTGCCGTAGCCGAAGGTATCATTGCCGGTGGTGGTGTAGCTTACATCCGTGCACAAGCCGGTTTAGAAAAACTAAAAGGCGATAACGATGATGAAACTACGGGTATCTCTATTGTGCGCAGAGCTATCGAAGAGCCTTTGCGTCAAATCGTGGTAAACAGCGGTTTGGAAGGTTCTATCGTGGTACAAAAAGTTCGCGAAGGCAAAGATGACTACGGTTACAATGCCCGCATTGACGAATACCAAAACTTGAAAAAAGCAGGAGTTATTGACCCAACTAAAGTTACTCGTATAGCTTTGGAAAACGCAGCTTCTATTGCATCAATGTTGTTGACTACAGAAGTAGTTATTGTAGACAAACCATCCGAAAAAGGTGGAATGGATATGAGCGGCATGGGCGGTGGAATGCCGGGTGGAATGGGTGGAATGATGTAATCAACGCCTCGCTTGCTTAACCTTACAAAGGCTGCTCTCTAAAAGAGCAGCCTTTTTTTATGTAGTGTTGGAGATTGTGTTTAAATTCGAAATAGTAATTTATTCACTAAAACATTCCTAAATCATGAAAAAAACGAACATCACTGCTTTAATCACCTTTGTCCTTATGTTTGCTTCAGCTGCGCTTTTTGCACAGAAAAATCAGATAGAACGCGTGTGGTACAACCAAGAAAAGACCAGCAAAATACAAGTGTATTTGGCTAAAGACGGCAAGTATTACGGCAAAATAGTATGGCTCGATGAACCTAACGAGAAAGACGGCAAACCGAAAGTAGATAAAGAAAACCCTGAATCTTCACTTAAAGACAAACCGCTCAACGGCTTATTGATTTTGAAAGGATTTTCGGTAGATGCCAATGATAAAAACCTTTATACCGGTGGAACGGTTTACGACCCTAAAAACGGTAAAACTTATTGCGGGAAATTGACCTTCAAAGGCACTGTGTTAGACCTTAGAGGGTTTATCTGTTCCATGTCTTTCTTGGGTAGAACTTCTTCTTGGACTTTGGCAGAGTAACTGTCTTTTATCATCACGTTTAGAAACGCTCCAATATTCTTGGAGCGTTTTTCGTTTAGGTTAGTGTCTTTTCGATTGAACGCCAATGCGCTAAATGTGGTTAATAAGCACCTTAGTTGCTGTAGTTTTTTGAACAGGCTTTTGTACTATTGAAGCTGAAAACGGAGAATAATGATAAAACCAAAATATATAGTTATAGTGGCGGCATTGGTGCTGAGCGTAGTGGTAGGTTATAAAGCCATTGTTTGGCTATCGCCTGTAATGAGGGAGTTGCCGGCTTATGCCAAGAGCAAGGTGGAGAAAGTGGACATAAAGTATGGTATCAACATCAGCGATTTTAGCGTGGTGAATCATGTGATTAAACCCGGAGAAATCTTTGCCGATATTTTGACTAAGCACAACGTGGCTTACCAGTCTATCCATTTCTTGGCACAAGAGTCGGAGAACATATTTAGCTTGAATAAAATCAAGGCCGGTAAAAATTGCACAGTACTGTGTGAGCCGAGCGACTCAGGTTTGGTGGCCAAGAAGTTAATTTATGAAGAAAATAAGATTGACTATGTAGTTTTCAATCTCGAAGACTCACTCTATATCTATCGTGGTCAAAATAAAGTAGAGCGCAACACCCGCGAGGTGAGTGGTGTTATTAACTCATCACTTTATGAAACTTTGGCGGAGAACGACATTAACCCGGCTTTGGCAGTGCGTATGTCGGAGATTTTTGCTTGGACAGTCGATTTCTATAAGATACAAAAGGGCGATAAGTTTAAGGTGATTTACACCGAAGACGTGGTGGAAGGTGAAAGTGCGGGCATTGGCGAAGTGAGCGCGGTGATGTTTAATAGCGGAGGCAAAGAGTATTATGCTTACTATTATGAGAAAGACGCTTCGCACGTGGGGGAATATTTAGATGAGCAAGGTAACACCATGAAGAAGATGTTTTTAAAATCTCCGGTTAAGTTTTCACGCATCTCTTCAAAGTTCTCTGGACGAAGATTTCATCCGGTCACAAAAAAGTGGAAAGCGCACTTAGGTACCGATTATGCGGCACCTTATGGCACGCCTATTTTGGCTACAGCCGATGGAGTGGTTGAAGCAGCTTGTTTCAAGCAGTTTAACGGTAACTATGTGAAATTGCGCCACAATGGGCAATATAAAACTCAATATTTGCACATGAGCAAGATTGCAAAGGGTATTCGCCCCGGAGCAAGAGTAAGACAAGGCGATGTGATTGGTTATGTAGGTAGCACAGGACTAGCTACTGGGCCGCACGTGTGTTATCGTTTTTGGAAAGATGGGGCGCAAGTAGATCCATTGAAGCAGAAGTTGGTATTTGCAGACCCGCTGCCCGAAAAGTATAAGAAAGATTTTATGGCCAAGACGGCCTCGGTAAAAACTCGCTTAAATGCTATCAGCTATGATAAGCACAACATAGCCGTGCAGAAACAAGAGAAACAAGAACTACTCAGCACAGAGCAAGAGGTGAGCCGAGTATTGAAGCAGTTGTTTTAGAAGACTAACAGCATCCGACCGAAAGTAATCCCCACTCTTTATCAAAATTAATAGTGCTTCGTACTATCTGTCCTTTGTTTTGGTTAGCGCTTGCCCTTTTTCTGTTTCATTAAAATGTCCGTTGTGGTAAACTAAGTTGCCATTTACAAATGTATAGGTCACTTTTGTTTGAAATGTTGTCCCCTCTAATGGCGACCAACCACATTTGGATAAAATATTTTTCTTGTTAACTGTCCAAGCTGAATTTAA
>CANGXE010000271.1 GCA_947457525.1 Bacteroidota bacterium
CGTGGTGAAAGAAACGGCTTTCCGTTTTACTAACAATGAATTTATCGAATCAACAGCAACTGACCTCGATCGCGAGTTGGCGGTACGTTTTGGTAACATCACTATTGAAGGCGACAAAGTGCGCCACGCTAATAGCTGGATGGCTGCGGGGGTACCCGTAAAATGGGAAATGGTGCACTATGATGTGCAATTGATTGGGGGAATGGTATTGCATCAAGGAAAGATTGCAGAGATGGCGACCGGTGAGGGTAAAACCTTGGTGGCTACATTACCGGCCTACTTGAACGCTTTGGCCGGAGAAGGTGTACACATTGTGACGGTGAACGATTACTTGGCGCGGAGAGATAGTGAGTGGAACGGTCCGATTTTTCAATTCTTGGGCTTGATTGTAGATTGCATTGACAAGTATCCTCCACACACCGAAGAGCGCAGACGCGCTTACAATGCAGACGTGACCTACGGCACCAACAACGAGTTTGGTTTTGATTATCTGCGCGACAACATGGTGAGTAATCCGGCAGAAATGGTGCAACGCGAACATCATTTTGCGATGGTGGATGAAGTCGATAGCGTATTGATTGACGATGCACGTACGCCATTAATTATTTCCGGACAAGTAGATAGCGGAGACGAAAAGCAATTTTACGAATTGAAACCGCGCATTCAACGATTGGTAGATGCACAAAAGAAAAAATGCAACGAGTATCTAACCGATGCCAAGCGATTGATAAAAGACGGGAAGACGGGTGATAAGGAAGGTGAAGGTGGTTACGCTTTGTATGCTTCATACCGCGGTATGCCTAAAAACTCTGCGTTGATCAAATACTTGAGTGAGCCGGGTATTCGCCAAATCATGCAAAGTGTAGAAAATTTCCACTTGGGCGAACAGCAAAAGAACATGACTTTGGTGGATAAGAACTTGTATTATTCCATTGACGAAAAAAATAATAGTGTAGAGCTAACTGACCGCGGAATTGAGTTAATCACCGGCTCGGGCGAAGATCCAAACTTCTTTGTTATTCCAGACATGGGTTCAGTAATTGCTGAGTTGGAGCAACAACCGATTTCTGCCGAAGAAAAATTGCAACGTAAAGAAGCGTTGGTGCAAGAATATAGCGAGAAGAGTGAGCGTATTCACTCCGTGAATCAATTATTGAAGGCCTACTCCTTGTTTGAAAAAGACATTGACTATGTGGTGATGGATGGCAAAGTGAAAATCGTGGATGAAAACACCGGTCGTATTTTGGAAGGCAGGCGTTATTCTGATGGATTGCATCAAGCCATTGAGGCTCGTGAAAACGTGAAAGTAGAAGCTGCATCACAAACATTGGCCACGGTTACTTTGCAGAATTACTTCCGTATGTTCCACAAACTTTGTGGAATGACGGGTACTGCCGAAACCGAAGCGCAAGAGCTTTGGGATATTTACAAATTAGAGGTATCTACTATTCCGACCAATCGCCCGATTACACGCGATGACCGCGAAGATTTGATTTACAAAACCAAGCGGGAGAAATTCAATGCTATTATTGATGAAATTGTGAAGTTAACCGAAGCCGGTCGTCCGGTGTTGGTGGGTACAACGAACGTAGAAGTGTCAGAGCTACTTTCTCGTTTCTTGACCATGCGCAAAATCAAGCACAATGTATTGAATGCTAAGCAACATCAGCGCGAGGCGGAGATTGTAGCTGAAGCGGGTAATGCGGGCACAGTGACCATCGCCACTAACATGGCCGGTCGTGGTACAGACATCAAGATCAAAGATGATGTGAAAAAAGCAGGAGGTTTGGCAATCATTGGTTCTGAGCGACACGATTCAAGACGTGTTGATCGCCAGTTGCGTGGTCGTGCGGGTCGTCAAGGAGATCCGGGTAGCTCACAGTTTTTTGTGTCGCTTGAAGATGAGTTGATGCGTTTGTTTGGTTCGGAGCGAATTGTGAAAGTGATGGACAAAATGGGTTACGAAGAGGGCGAAGTTATTCAGCATTCTATGATGACCAAAAGTATTGAACGCGCACAGAAAAAAGTAGAGGAAAATAACTTTGGTATTCGTAAGCGTTTGTTGGATTATGACGATGTGATGAACCGCCAACGTGAAGTGATTTACGGGCGCAGAAGACATGCTTTATTTGGTGAGCGTTTGCAGGTGGACATAAACAACAGCTTTTATGACTTATGCGAAGAGTTGATTGCTGATGCGCAAAAGTCAAAAGATTTTGATGGTTTCCAACTAGAAGTTATACGTTATTTCTCCCTTGACACTACTATCACTCAAGAAGAGTTGTTTAAAAATAACTTACAGACTTTGACGGAGAAACTTTATAGCGAAGCCAAAGAATTATATGCCCGCAAAGTGGAGAACACGGTGAAGACAGTGATGCCCGTGTTACAAAATATCAGTGATACACGTGGCGATACCGTGAAGATGGTAGCTATTCCTTTGAGTGATGGCAAGAAAGGTGTGAACATTTTGGTGGACTTAGCAGAAACTTTACAAAACCAAGGCAAGACTATCGTTTCTCAATTTGAGAAGTCAATTACTTTGGCCTTGATAGACGAAGCTTGGAAACATCACCTACGCGCGATGGACGATTTGAAACAAGAAGTTCAGTTAGCGAGTTACGAACAAAAAGATCCATTAGTGATTTATAAGAAAGAGGCCTTCAATTTGTTTACAACTATGATTGGTCAAGTGAACCGCGACATTGCTTCGTTCTTATTTAAAGCACAATTGCCGCAAGGTGATGGAAGTTCTTCGGAGCAAGTGCGTAATGCTGAGAATGAAAAGCAGAAAGCATTTGCTAAAAAGATTCAAGAAGGACGTGGTAGCTTAGAAGAGCCTACTTTACCTCAAGGCGAAGAGCAACAAGTGCCTCAACACGCTCCTGTGCAACGCCAAGAGCCGGTTCGTGTAGGTCCAAAAGTAGGTCGCAATGATGTTTGCCCATGTGGAAGCGGCAAGAAATTTAAAAATTGCCACGGTAAAGGAATGGGAGAGGACTAATCGCTTCTCAACAGATTTATACTTGTCAATTTACTGCTCCTAACGGGGCAGTAAATGTTTTCGGGAAGTTCTCTAAGTGAATAACTGAGTTAATTTTAGTCGAAATTCTTCCTAGTTCCTAATCGCATCAACCGGTTTCATGTTAGCAGCAAAAATGGCCGGAATAAAACCGGCAAAAATCCCCACAACTACAGAAATAACTAATCCAACACCCACATTATATGCAGTGATGTGGAATTTAAAGTCGGATTCTCCGTAATGGGTGACTACATATTGTAGGCCTTGAAA
>CANGXE010000272.1 GCA_947457525.1 Bacteroidota bacterium
AAACTAAATCTTTTTTCCAGTCCAACTGAGTACTCAACGCGTATTGTTGATTTGTTTACCCCGATAGGAAAAGGTCAACGCGCTATGATTGTGGCGCAACCAAAAACCGGTAAAACCACCATTCTCAAAGATATCGCCAACGCCATTGCCAAAAATCACCCAGAGGTGTACATGATTGTGTTGCTCGTGGACGAACGTCCGGAAGAGGTGACCGACATGGAGCGAAGTGTAAATGGTGAAGTTATTGCCTCTACATTTGACGAACCGGCAGAAAAACATGTGAAAGTTTCGACTATCGTGTTGCAAAAAGCCAAGCGTTTGGTGGAATGTGGCCACGATGTGGTGATTTTATTGGATAGCATTACCCGATTGGCCCGTGCGCACAACACAGTGGCCCCTTCTTCAGGCAAAGTGCTATCAGGGGGTGTTGAAGCTAACGCAATGCAAAAACCAAAACAATTTTTTGGTGCAGCTCGAAAAATTGAAAATGGCGGTTCGTTAACCATAATTGCTACTGCCTTGGTGGAAACAGGCTCACGTATGGACGAAGTGATTTTTGAAGAATTCAAAGGAACTGGCAACATGGAGTTGCAGTTGGACAGAAAATTGTCTAACCGCAGAATTTATCCGGCTATTGATATTGTTTCCTCTTCGACTAGACGCGATGATTTGTTACTTAGCAAAGATATTTTGGCCAAAATGTGGATTTTGCGCAATCATATTGGCGATATGAAGTCGGAAGAAGCCATGAATTTCTTGCTTCAGCAAATGCGAGGCACTAAGACAAATGAGGAGTTTTTAATCACTATGAATTCATAATTCCGTAAAAAAGAGGAAATCGGCTTGGATTTATAGTGCGTATTGTTATTTTTGCTGTCCTTTTATAAAAAAACATAATACCTTAGATTATGAAAATGACATTTCAACCAAGCCGCAGAAAACGCGTTAACAAGCACGGCTTTAGAGAGAGAATGAGTACAAAAAATGGAAGAAAAGTTATTGCACGCAGAAGAGGAAGAGGTAGAAAAAAACTTACCGTTTCTGACGAGAGAAAACTTAAATAGTTCTCCGGCTGCTGTGTCGTTTGACACTGCCAAGCTCAACCTTTTGCGAGGTAGCTTCGGTTTGTGTAAAGACGAAAAGCTTAAAAGCCAAAAAAATATAGAGCAACTTTTCAATGAGGGTAAATCTGTTTTTCATAGCGGGTTTACCCTTGTTTATTTGGCGAAACCACTCGAGGCCGCCTTTCCTGCTCAAGTTGGATTTTCAGTTCCTAAACGTTTTTACAAGCGAGCCACTGACCGAAATCGAGTCAAGCGGCTTATGCGCGAGGCTTATCGAAAAAATAAATGGCCGCTCTACGAAAAGCTTCTTGCTCAACAACAACAAGTTTCTCTGCTATTCGTATACAAAGGCAAAGTAATTCCTGATCAACATACAGTAAATCAAGCGGTGATTACTTGCCTTCAAAAATTTATGAAACTGTATGAGTAAACTATTAGGTTATATCTTTGTGGCCATCATCAACGCTTATCGTTACTTTATTTCACCGATGCTTGGGCCAAGCTGTCGCTATACGCCAACCTGCTCAGCTTATGGCCTGGAAGCCATCAAAAAATACGGTGGGTTCAAAGGCGGTTGGCTTACGCTCAAACGGATAGCAAGTTGTCATCCTTGGGGGGGCAGTGGCTACGATCCCGTGCCGTGATTTATTTTTCAATTATTAGCAACAACTTTCACTAAGTTCTCTTTGTTTTACCCCCTAAACTTCATCAACTATGAGCGTACTAGAAATATATACAGAAATGACTCCCAATCCGGAGAGTATAAAGTTTGTGACCAATCGTCACCTACTGCCCAATTTTCAACTTGATTTTCGCGCTAAAGAAATGGCAGAAGGTTCGCCTTTAGCCTTGCACCTGTTCGATATTCCTTTCGTGAAAGGCGTTTTTATTTCTAACAACTTTGTAACTATCACTAAAAAACCAGATTATGATTGGTTTGAAATCACACCGGAGGTGAAACAAGCCATCCAAGACTTTATTCAAAGTGGCAAAAGATTGGTAGACGATTCATTGTTACCAAAGGATGTTATTGAAGAACAAAAATCTGCGAATGCAGAGGACGTTAGTCCAGAAAATAAAATCAAAGATTTGTTGGAGAAGTATGTCAAGCCGGCTATACAGATGGATGGAGGACACATTGAGTTTCGTAGTTTTGAAAATGGTGTAGTCAAACTTTCTCTTCAAGGCTCTTGTAGCGGTTGTCCATCTTCTTCACTCACGCTCAAATCAGGCATTGAAGGGTTACTAAAAAGAATGGTTCCTGAAGTTGAAGTCGTAGAAGCGATTGAGGAATAAGGAGAGTTACCACAAAATCAAAAAGTGATTACTTTAGTCACTAGATGATTGCTTCAAAAATTTGGTCGAAAGTTTTATTCGCTGCTTGTGTGCTGTTGATAATACTACTTAGCATAAAGCAATTGCGCGAACCGGATTTGTGGTGGCAAATCCGAACAGGTGAATGGATTATTGCCAACGGTGAAGTGCCGAAGCAAGATGTATTTAGTTTCACTCATCAAGGTACACCTTGGATTAATATAAAATGGGGATTTGAAGTGATGGCCGCAGCGGTGACTGGTGCTTTTGGCGCAGATAGTGTGTTGTTACTGCAAGTAGTTTTTAGTGTACTACTATCATTGGTTTTATACAAGACAGCAGCGATGTATGTTGAAAATGATACTAAGTTTAGTTTAGTTATTTCTATTACATTTTTGTTGGTGTTGCCGGCTATTGAGTATAGAATGATAGGCCGACCTGAAATGATTACACATTTTTTCACCGCACTATTTTTGCTGCTTTTGCTTAATCATCAGCGTTCGCCCAATCGTCAAATTTATTGGCTTGTTCCGCTTCAACTTTTGTGGGCTAATCTTCACGAAGCTTTTGGTATTGGTATTGTATTGATTGGGTTGTTTGCCCTAACAGATGTATTGAATTTTGTATATCAAAAGATAAAGCAAAAATCTATAACCATTGAATTTCCCAAGGTTATCATCATAGTGCTAATTGCTTCATTAGCGGCTATTTGTATAAACCCACAAGGTGTAAAATTACTCCTGCGCCCGATAGAAATTTTTGGGCAAGTATATGAGAATAAATTCACCACTGAATTACTCGATTTCACTTCGCCTGATTTTTGGCAATGGCAAGTTTATCTGACTTATGGTTTGTTGCTGTTTAGTTTAGTAAGTTTGTTGGTGATGAGCCGAATGAAAAAAATAGC
>CANGXE010000273.1 GCA_947457525.1 Bacteroidota bacterium
GCCAAACTAACAATTGGGAAATAGCATATGAGCAAGACATTACCAAAAACGTTGTGCCAACTATTGCGTTTGTCAATATGTATGCCGATCGTTTTTTGCAGCCGCTCAAGCATTTTGCTTTTGAAAAGCTAAGGTTCAAGAAAGCATGGCTGTTTTATTTGGTTAGAGGTATGAGAGAAAAGATTGACGCAAAAATTCAAAAAGAAAGAGCATCAATTGACCCTGTCATGTTTTTGAATGAAAAGAAGTATGTGCTCTTCGTATTGGAGCGAAAGTGATAAGCGTAATTGTCTCCGCTTCATTCTTTATACAATCAACTATTTCGAAACTTTGATGTTTATTAAGCACATCATGAAAAATGACAGCGCCATTTCAATCAGTAATCTAAGTAAGCAGTATGGTCATTTTACGGCAGTAGATGAACTTAGTTTAGAAATCCCTAAAGGCGAAGTGTTTGGTTTTTTAGGGCCAAACGGAGCGGGGAAAAGCACCACGCTGCGGATGTTGCTCACACTCATTCAACCTACATCCGGTGATATTTTAATTTTCAATAAAAATTTGAAATCTCATCGAAGTGAAATCTTGCAACAGGTAGGCAGCATAATCGAAAAGCCAGATTTTCATCTTTACCTTTCAGCCATGAGCAATTTGAAAATCCAAGCCGGGCTGAACGGATTGCGACCAACCAAATCGAAACTTTTTGAAATGTTTGAAATGGTAGGATTGAAGGGAAGAGAAAACGATGACGTAAAAGCTTATTCGCATGGCATGAAGCAACGCTTAGGATTAGCGCAAGCACTTATTCATGACCCCAAACTGATTATCCTCGATGAGCCAACCACCGGCCTAGATCCGCAAGGAATTATCGATTTACGAAATATGATTTTACACTTGAAAAACGATTTGAAGAAAACAGTGGTACTATCTTCACACATATTAAGTGAAATCGAGTTGATTGCTGATAGCATGACTATTATCAATAAAGGTAAAGCTGTAGTGCAAGGTAGAGTGGGTGAGCTTCTGTCTAATGAAGATTTAATCATAAGTATTGAGCCGGAACAAATGGAGCTATGTTTATCCGCCATCCAGCAAAGTCAGTGGCAAAAAAAATGGCGAGCTAACCATGATAACATCATTGAGTTAAACTTAAGTAAAGTAGAAATACCGGACTTGAATAAGTTTTTGCAAGAACATAACATAGCGACCTACAGTGTGAGCTATAAACGAACGCTTGAAGATTATTTTTTAAAGTTGACTAGTCAAAACTGATGATAAACCTTATTCAATTAGAGCTTTTTAAAATTGTGACCAAGCCTAGAAGTTACATGGGTTTCTTGGCCATCACAGTAATTGTCTTGTTAATTCAGTTTGCCTTTTATGTGGATGGGAAACAATACTTAGAATTTATATTTCAATCGCTTCAAAACTCATTTCAAATAGAAGGAAATATATTGAATGGAGCTTTGATTTGTTTTATTATTCTTCAAATGCTCATTGTGCAGATGCCTCTCTTGGTGGCGCTAGTCACCGGAGATTTAGTGTCGGGTGAAGCAGCATCGGGAACTATCCGATTATTGTTGTCTAAACCCTATTCACGCGCTCAAATCCTTTGGGCAAAATATATTGCCGGCAGTATTTATACTTTTGCACTTATTCTTTGGTTAGGTCTTTTAGCATTGGGAGTTGGGCTGTTGGTTTTCGGTACAGGAGATTTGGTGGTGCTCAAAAGCGATGAGCTTATTATCCTTCGAGCAGATGATGTAATCTGGCGATTTATTGGGGCTTTTTTTGTAGCGTTTCTGAGTTTATCTGTCATCACTACTTTTTCGTTGATGCTTTCTTGTTTCACTGATAATTCGATTACACCTATAGTAGCCTCTATGAGTGTGATAATTATCTTTACTATTATCGGCACATTGGATGTCCCGCTTTTCGACACCATTAAACCGGCTTTGTTTACCACACACATGATTATATGGCGAAATCTATTTGACAATCCATTGCCTAAAGAGCAAATTGCCATTTCATTGAGTGTGTTATTTGGTCACATTGTTTTGTTTCTGAGTATTGCCTTCTGGCATTTTACTAGAAAAGATATACAGAATTAATTGAATATGAAAAAATATATATTAGTTACCTGCTTGGTATTGATTTTTGTGCTAAGCAGCTTGGCTCAAACACCGAAAGAGTTGATTGCAAAGGTGAACAAGAACTTTTCGAAAGTGAAAGATTATTCAGCCGACTTAGCTATGAATTTTGCTATTCCTGGTGTAAATATTGAGCCGATTTCAGGTAAGGTGTTCTATAAGCAGCCGGATAAGTTTCGTGTGCGCACCAAAGGAATTGTGTTCTTGCCTAAGCAAAATCCATACTACGCACTTGCGCTGTTGAAAGACACTAACGCTTACACCGCTGTGAGTGGAGGAGTTGAAAAAATAGGCGCGACTAGCTGTACCGTTATTAATGTAATTCCGAATGGAGAAAACGATTTGATTTTGGGTAAGTTTTGGATTGATGCGGCAAAAGGGTTAGTACTAAAATCTCAGTTGACAACAAAATCTAATGGGACGATTACCATTGAAAATACTTTTGGTGCAATGAGTACGTATGCTCTACCGGATAAGATTGTTTTCACTATTGATGTGGCTAAGTTCAAGGTACCTAAAGCAGTGGCAGTTGACCTAAATTCAAAATCTGCACCAAAGACAGATAGCAGTGTTAAAGGCACAGGAATTATTTCCTTACAATTTTCAAAATATCTGCTCAATCAAAAGTTGAGTGACGAGGTTTTTAAGGAAGATTAAGTTTTACATAAATTTCGGGGTTCATATTTTGAACGTAAATTGTTTACTTTCATTAAGTGAACAATTCAATTCATTCCTTGCGCCATCGAAGAGTGGTTATTCTTTCTACTTCGATTCTAATCACGTTGCTGTATTGGATATTAGCATTATGGTACACCAATAAGTCAGCACAATCTAAAGACCTACTTGTTTTTCACTCACTTTTTGGCAGTTTTTTTTCGGATTGTAGGTGGATAGATTTTTGGCAATACATTTATCAATTTGCATTAACTGTACTGTTGTTTTGGCTTGTACCATATTTAATTGCAACACATTACTTGAAATTAAATTTTTCAGATTTAGGGTTAAGATGGAAGCCTAATAAAGAAGCCATTTTAATTTGTGTAGTGGCCTATCCGTTGGTGATAGCTTCTACTTATTTTTCCTCACAAGACCCATTGATTGCAGCTGAGTATCCGCTCACAA
>CANGXE010000274.1 GCA_947457525.1 Bacteroidota bacterium
CCCATTTATTTTTAAAGGGAAGATAAATACTATTCTAAAGGAAGAAGTAAATAAGAAATTGAACGCCAAAGTGGATTATGGAGATTTCAGTTTTTCATTGCTTCGGTCGTTTCCTAATCTTCATTTCAACCTTGAAGATTTTGTCGTGGTTGGGAAAAATGAGTTCAAGGGCGACACATTAACCCACATTCCTAATTTATACCTTACAGTAGATGTAAAGTCTGTCATAAACGGTGGACCATATAAATTTCTTTACCTAAAACTAGTAGAACCTAGTGTAAATGCAAAAGTCAGCTATTTGGGAAAAGCGAATTGGGACATTCTGAGACCCTCCCCTAAATCATCTTCTGCTGGTTCGTCCGATTTTTCACTCGATTTCAAAAAAATCATCATTGAGAAAGCTAACATCATTTATGATGATAAACAAGGTAGTATATATGCCAAGTTAGACGATCTGAACTTTGAAGGTAAAGGCGATTTAACCCGAGATATTTATGATTTAATTACAAAAACTACTATTGCTTCAACGACAGTGAAAAGTGGTGGAACCACTTATTTATCTAAAACAAAAATTGACGCAGCCGTTGATTTGGTGGTGGACAACAAAGCCAGTAAATACACTTTCAAAGAAAACTCTGTTAAGCTCAATGATTTGGCGTTGAAGTTTGATGGATTTGTCAAAACTAAGAAAGACGCAACCGACTTGGATGTAAAATTTGCAGCGCAGCAGACCACGTTCAAGAGTTTATTGTCTCTCGTTCCTACAATTTATAAAACAGATTTCGATAAGTTGAAATCATCAGGTTCGCTAGCTTTTGGTGGTTTTGTAAGAGGAACATACTCCGACAAAACATTACCCGCTTTTGATCTTAACTTAAAGGTTAATAATGGAATGTTTCAATATCCGGATTTGCCGGTTGCCGTCAAAAATGTCTTCATCAATGCCGACATCGCCAAACCGCAAGGCAGCTTAAATTTAATGGTTATCGATGTGCAGAAGTTACATCTTGAAGCAGGAACTGATCCGATTGATGCGGTTATCAATGTACGAAACCCCATTACAGATCCTAACGTAAATGCTAAGATAAATGGTAAGATGAATTTGGCGAATGTGCCTAAGTTTTATCCCTTGGAAGGCGTGAAAACCATAGCCGGTTTATTACAACTCAACATGGAGTTTAGAGGGAAGCAGAGTGATATGGTAATGAAAAACTACAGCAAGATTTACGCGGCAGGCACTGCGTCTGTCAACAATTTGATTTATGACAGCAAAGAAACGCCACGTGCACTAAAGGTGAGTGATTTGCGGTTAACGTTTAAGCCCGAAAACGTAGTGCTTGAAAATTTAGTGGCACAAATAGGTCGCACTGACATCAGAGCAACAGGAACTCTTGCCAATTTTATTGCTTATACTTTTGGCAAAGGCTCTCTAAATGGTACACTTGACTTGCAATCTAATGTTTTTGATGCTAACGAGTGGTTAGCCAAAGATCCGCAGGCAAACGTAGTGCCCGACACAGCAAAATCTCAGTTTTTCAAAGTGCCCGATCATATCGGCTTTACTGCTAATTCTAGTTTTGGTAAAGTGTACTATGAAGATTTGATGTTGTCGAATGTGAAAGGCCAAGTCGTGGTGCGCGATGAAACGATTTATCTTAATGATTTGTTCGCTAACCTTCTTGGTGGAGCAGCAACTATTTCTGCCGTTTATGACACCAAGCTAAAAGACCACCCTGACGTAAGTTTTAGTTATGACATCAAAAATTTTGACATTCAACAAACCGTCAAGCAAGTGGGCTTTTCTGAGAAACTTGCTCCCGTGATGCGATTTATTCAAGGTGAATTTTCATCTAATTTGAAAGGTTCAGGTAAATTAAACCCTGACATGACAGTAGATTATAATTCACTGCTCGGTGACGGTAAAGTAGAAATTCCTTCAGCTAGAATTGTCAACTTGCCGATATTGAATGAGATAAACAAAGTGGCTAAAATCCCTGCCTTGCAAAATTTAGAAATCAAAAACGGATGGACGGTGTTGAAATTTAAAGACGGTAAAGTGGCGGTAGATCCGACAACTATTAAGTTTGGTAATGGTTACGACATCAATTTTAAAGGGAAGAATGGTTTCGACCAAAGCATAGACTATGATATGCAACTCAACGTACCGAGCAAAGAACTAGGTCCGGCAACTTCACTCGCACAAGGCATGTTGGCCAAAATACCGGGTATGAATGCAGCTATGCCGGAAATGGTTGGTTTTGTATTTAAAGTGACAGGTTCTGCCACAAAGCCACAAGTAAAGTTAAATAAAGTTTTAGCCGGGGGCAGTTCAGTGAAAGATGTAGCTAAAAGTGCTGTTGATGATGTAAAAAATCAAGCTACAAACAAAGTAGATGAGGTAAAACAGCAAGCTCAAAATGCTATTGATCAGCAAAAGAAAGCGGCAGAGGATGCTGCCCGAAAAGCTAAAGAAGATGCTGAGCGAAAAGCTAAAGAAGCTGCCGATAAAATCAAGAATGATGCAAAGAATGCAGTGAAAGGAGTGTTTAAGTTTCCGAAATAGTAATGTAGTTTACATAAAAAACTAATTTTATAAAGTCTATAGGACTAGTAGGTTTTTTTTATACTTGCAACAAGATATAAAGTAACTAGTTGTTAAGTTATGATCAAAACTAAAGAGCGACTTTCAGAGATTTCATGGTTTGTAGACATGAGTGGTGGTGACACTGAGTTTTTAGGCGAGCGTGACCCAGCACGTCCAAGCAATTTCGAGCACTGTCTATCCATATTACAAACAGCGGATAGAAAGGGATTTAGGGCGGCACTTTTGCCAACAGCTTATGATTTAGGTATGGATCCATTGGCTTTTGCAGCTTCTGCTCAACCTTTCACCAATAATATTGAAACAATCGTAGCGCTTCGAATGGGAGAGATATATCCCACCACACTTTCAAGAATGTTATCTACGCTCGATCAATCATCAAACGGGCGATTTATTATCAATGCAATTTCTTCTGACTACCCCGGAAGAAAAGACACCGCTCAAGTACGCTATGAACGCACAGCAGAAATTTTAGAGATATTGATTCAAGGATGGGAAAAAGAGGAGATTAATTTTGAGGGGAAACATTATCAATTACATTTAGATGCCGCTCCCGCAAAGTGTATTTACAACAAACGACCATTGATTTATTTTGGAGGAATTTCTCCCGAAGCTAAAGACGTTGCTGCTCGCTATGCAGA
>CANGXE010000275.1 GCA_947457525.1 Bacteroidota bacterium
GGATCCCGAAACTTTGATCTCGCTTTTATCACGAATGCCGACCAACGATTTTATATTGCGAAACAATAGAGAAGCCATAGTTGTTACTATCAAGTAGTTTGACAGAACAATCTTACCCTTTTCTCATGTATTTACCTACAAATTTTAATTTAGCTTTTGGCACATGGCAGGAAATAGTTTTGGTACCCTTTTTAAAATAACCACTTTTGGCGAAAGCCACGGTGAAGGTATTGGTGTAGTGATAGATGGATGTCCGGCAGGATTACGCCTTAATTTAGCACAAATTCAACATGAGCTAGACCGCAGAAAACCCGGACAATCAGCCATAACCACGCAACGAAAAGAGAGCGACACGTTTACCATACTATCCGGTGTCTTTGATGGTCAAACTATTGGAACTCCACTTACGATTTTTATTAAAAATAATGATGCAAAAAGCGAAGATTACGATCATTTAAAAGAAGCATTCCGACCTTCGCATGCCGACTTTACTTACGCTAAAAAATATGGCATACGCGACCATCGTGGTGGAGGGCGAGCTAGCGCAAGAGAAACAGCAGCTAGAGTTGTGGCCGGAGCTATTGCAAAGCAATTGCTAGCCCACTATAATATCTCTATCCATGCTTATGTTTCATCAGTGGGCACGATTAAATTAGACAGAGATTTCACCGAACTCGATTTATCGCAAACAGATAAAAACATAGTGCGCTGTCCAGATGAAAAAATAGCAAATCAGATGATTGACCTTATCCAAGCTACCCGCGTGCAAGGAGACACACTGGGTGGTATCGTTACGTGTGTAGCCAATGGAGTGCCGGCAGGATTAGGCGAACCAGTTTTCGACAAATTACATGCGGAATTAGGTAAAGCCATGCTGAGCATCAACGCTGTTCATGGATTTGAATATGGCAGTGGATTTGCCGGAGCGAGTATGAATGGCTCCACACATAATGATGTTTTTAGCCAAGATAAATCAGGAAATATCCAAACTAAGACTAATTATTCGGGAGGCATACAAGGAGGTATCTCTAACGGAATGCCCATCTTTTTTAATGTAGCCTTCAAACCTGTGGCTACTATTCTACAAAAGCAATTGACGATAAATAGCAACGGTGAAGAAACTATAGTCGAAGGAAAGGGCAGACACGATCCTTGTGTGGTACCGAGGGCAGTGCCAATTGTAGAAGCAATGACCGCATTAGTATTTGCTGACTATTTGTTGAGGAACAAGACTGCTCAACTATAGATGTCATTTTTTCTAAATTATTGACTTTTAAGGCTTTAACTTTTTAGGCATATAATTTGAATTTGTGACGCCTTTAAAAAAAATTCTGAGAACCCCTTAGGTGGAATCAAAAACAACATCAGCCCAAAATGCAACCCACTAAAAACCTCCTGAACATCAAAAACTAATTTTGCTTTTAGGTGATTTCCACTTCAATCATTTTACACAATTTTTAGAAGAAAATAATGCTGCGCTCCTACTTCAGCTTTGCCTATTAATCAGAAAAAAACTACCTGAGTTTGAAACAATTGACGAACTCAACCAACAAATATATGGCGCTTATAATGAACAATCTAAACTAAACTTTAATCAACTTAGTGTACATACTTTCAAACTGACTTGGCATTTGGCACTGCATTACCCAAGTTACCTAACAAACAATATCACTAGTGTTCAATAACATATCAATAATGGAGAACTTGAAATGGCTGAATTTATGGCCAATACAACGCTTGAAATAACTGAAAAAATTGGAGATTATACTACCCAAACTTCAATCTTAGAGTTGATGTTACATCTCTTTATCATTCTAAAAAATGATAAACTCATCAGCAAAGCTGCCAGTCAGTTAGAACTAGCGCAGAAACACCGAAAATTATACTCGTCATAATAACCGGATGTTTGTTAAATGACAAAGTAAAAAACGAAGAAACCGAAGAGTACGTCAGAAAAGTAAAGACCTACATCAACCATACTGAAAAACCGATTATGCTCACAGCAAGATACGCATGGTTACAGCAGAAGTATAATAATAGTTCTACTACTTTCTTTGGTTCTGAAAATCAAAAAATGCTCAGTGATACTATTCGTGATTTTAATAATTCCTCTTTTACCGTTTTACCGTACATGTTTGACTTGAGGAGTAAATTACAATTCTTAAAACTAAACAGTATTCATTCAAATCTTAATAAACAAGAGGACAAAAAAGAATTTCGAGCACTGCAGAAACATATAAAATCTATCTCTTATTGGAATCATTTACTTAGCCAAGCTGAACTTTCTCACTTCACTATCCGTGCAAGTTTTTACACCAGTCATTACTCTTTTTAATTTACAGAAACAATTACTACGAATACTTCCATTCGAAAATTATGGAAGATGTTGAAGAAGCAATCAATGATTGCAAAGCTATAATAGACCGATGCAATTCAGATAAAAGATTTATGCATACACAAATTCGTTTTAGCGTTATCTTAAGCGCACTCCAAATAACCACCTAAGTAAAAACTGAATGAGGGTATACTGCTTTTAGAAAGTCTGCTTACAACGGCTTATAATTGCAACAATGACAAGAGTAGACGAAACACTTTTTGATGGCGCACATTACTTGGGTAGACCGGCAGACTCCACCGACCGTATCATTACGCGAAGAGTAGAGTTAGTGAAAGAAATTCCAAACTTCTGCAACAAAGAAGCTACGCTTTTAGAGATTGGCTGCGGCAATGGTGCCACCCTGCTACTGATGAGTGATGCTATGAAAAAATGTGTTGGCGTAGATATTTTTGACCATACCGCTTCTTTCAACGAAGCAGTCAAAGAGCAAGCCATAACCAATTGCAGCATTTCGATGAAAAACATTGAAGTGGAAGACTTAGTCGAAAAATTTGATCGGCTTATCTGCTTTGAAGTGATTGAGCATTTCAACCAAGAGGAAACCGTAAAGCGATTTACGCGTTGGTTAAAGCCCGGTGCATTATGTGCCATATCCGTGCCCAACAAATGGTGGATTTTTGAAACACATGGGGCCAGTTTACCTCTTTTACCCTGGAACAGAGTGCCGTTTTTTAGTTGGGTGCCCACGTTTCTACACGAGCGATTTGCGAATGCAAGAATTTATACCAAAAGCAGAATAAAAAAACTATTAGAAGAAAGTGGATTTGAAGTTATAGAAATGCAATACATCACCGCTCCTATGGATGTATTGAAAGAAAGTGCGCTAAAAC
>CANGXE010000276.1 GCA_947457525.1 Bacteroidota bacterium
CAGGGCGGCACTCTCCAAGTCAAAGTCACTGAAAGTGGTAGTAACAAACCTTTAGATTTGGTAGCTGTGCAGATAGAAAACACTACCAATGGTGGCACTACAGATGAAAAAGGTGAAGCAAAAATCACCGACATCCCACCCGGCACTTACAATATCAAATTCTCTAGCCTTGGCTACACCCCAAAAACCATTTTTGAAATTGAAATTACCAAAGGTCGTCCGGCTGTAGTGGTAATCGAACTCTCTCCTTCATCCACAGATTTAACTGAAGTTGTAATTAAAGCCGACCCTTTCGTAAAAAACGAAGAAAGTCCGGTGAGTGTGCGCACCATCGGCATCAATGAAATTCAACGCTACCCAGGCGGAAACAGAGACATTTCAAAAGTAGTACAAAGTTTGCCGGGTGTTGGTTTTTCTTCGGGCGGATTCCGCAACGACTTGTTTATTCGTGGTGGTTCGGCAGCCGAGAATAAATTCTACATGGACGGCATCGAAATTCCTAACATCAACCACTTTGCTACACAGGGCAGCAGCGGTGGACCAAACGGTTTGATTAACGTTGATTTTATTCGTGAGGTAAATTTCTATTCTAGTGCTTTCCCTTCCAATCGAGGCAATGCGCTAAGCTCTGTGATGGATATTAAACTCCGCGATGGTCGTGATGACCGGTGGGGTGGAGCATTTACTATCGGTTCGTCAGACGTTGCGCTTTCTATGGAGAGTCCACTCAACAAAAAGAAGTCAGTCACCATGTTGGCCAGTGTGCGTTATTCCTATTTACAACTTCTTTTCACAGCGCTGAAATTACCTTTCTTACCAACCTACTCTGATGCACAAGTAAAAGTAAAGTGGAAAATAAATCCGAAGAATGAATTTGTGTTCTTATCCCTTTCTGCCTATGACGTTAACAGACTAAACACTAAAATCAAAGATCCGGATGAGGGACAACAATTTTTGCTCAACATCCTGCCACAACAAACTCAGTTGACTTATATGGTCGGAGGTAAATACACCCACAATTTCGAAAATAGCTTTTTGCAAGTTTTCTTGAGCCGAAACATGCTAGTGAATAAATTTGAGAAATATAAAAACAATGACAAAAACTTAGATAAAGTAACAGACTATAGCTCGACCGAAGCCGAAAACAAATTGCGAGTAGAGTACAGCGGAAGAAAAAGCAAGTTAAAATACAACATTGGTATCAACTATGAGTTTGCGCGCTATACCAACAGTTCAAGTTTCTTTGATGCTCCGTTTGTCGGGTCTGAGTTAGTAAAGATTGATTTCGAGTCGAAATTTAATCTGCACAAGTTTGGCGCATTTGCGAATGTGAGCACTACGATGTATGACGACATCGTCACCCTCGGTTTTGGTATGCGCTTCGATGGAACAAACTATAACAAATCAATGGCGGAATTATGGCGTCAAGTTTCACCTCGCATGTCTGTATCCATCAAAATGCTTGAAAACCTCCGCTTCAATTTCAACACTGGCTACTATCACCAATTACCTTCTTACACCGTACTAGGATTTGAAGATTCCACCAACACATTGGCGAACAAAAATCGCTTGACTTACATGAGCAATGTGCATGTGGTTACGGGGATTGAATATACTACACCTATTAATAGCCGTGTGTCCGTAGAAGGATTTTTTAAGCGTTACTACAACGTTCCTTTTATGTTGGACAACAACATTTCTTTAGCTAATCAAGGTGGAGGATTTGGTGTAGTGGGCAATGGCCCTGCTATCAGCAACAGTGAAGGAAGAAGCTATGGTGCAGAATTTTTATACGAACAAAAATTGTTCAAAGGTTTTTATGGCATAGTAAGCTATACCTTATTTTGGAGTCAGTTTAAAGATGTGAACGATAAGTTTGTATCCAGCAGTTGGGACACACGCCACATCATCAGCATGACAGGCGGAAAAAAATTCAAACGTAATTGGGAAATAGGTTTGCGTTATCGTATTCAAGGTGGCACACCGTTCACACCTTATGACTTGGCGGCTTCTTCTTCTTTTGCGCGCTTCAATCCATCTGCTCCTGGCATCTTAGACTTTAATCGTATCAACAGCGAACGCACCGGTTGGTTTCATTCTGCCGACATTCGCGTCACCAAAAAATGGTACTTCAAAAAGTTCAGCTTCGAGTTGTATCTTGACGTGCAGAACTTCTACCTGTCGAAAACACCTGAGATACCTACTTTAACTCCGGTTTATGAACTAGACGGCACCACTCCGGTGGTAGATGCTAACGACCCTTCTCGCTTTCAAACCAAATTCTTGAGCACAGGTCGCGCCATTCCATTGCCAACTATCGGTGTGGTAATTACTTACTAATAAATCACTTTACTGTTTACATTTTTAAAACCTCGCAGAATTCAAAACCTGCGAGGTTTATTTTTATAAAATTTACCAATCCTGTAATAGATTAAGCAGTAGCCAACTGCTTCAAAGGCTTTGTCCAGCCCGGGGCGTTCTTTGGTGTGGTGGCGATTACGTCTGCGCTGTACTTAAAGTAATCTACCTCTATCAAATGGCGGTGCGACTTCGTAAACCCATCGCGTATGCGTTGCACTTCTTTGTCAATCTCTTGGTTCATGTTGCGTGGCAGTTTGTAGTTGCCGGTGAGATAGTTCGCCAATAAGCGTGACTGAAAATCTGCCAACTTCCAAAAACAACCCGATGCTTGAATCAAGCCCACAAACATCAAGTTATCAAACTCGGGATGGAAAATTCGTTTATACAACCGAACGTCCGTATCTTCATAGTTAATCAACGCCTTGTCGAAAAAAGGCAACGTCACCGTAAAACCCGTTGCAGCAATCACCGAATCAAACTCATCCTTACTCCCATCTTTAAACACCACTGTTTTGCCTTCAAAGCGCTCAATATCACCTTTGGGTTGTATTTCTCCGTGGCGGATGTAGTACAATAACTCTGAGTTCGACACCGGGTGTGACTGACGTATCCCGTAATTCGGTTTTTGTAAACCATACTTCGTGATGTCTCCATTTTCTAAACGCAACACCAATTCATATACTTTATCCAACAACGCATCGGGCACCCATTGAAACTTGTTTGCAATCACATCGGCCGGTTCGCCAAACACAAACTTAGGAATGAAATGATAGCCCCTGCGCATGCTGATAGCTGTTTTCTTCGCCACACGGCACACCTCCACAGCCGCATCGCAACCCGAGTTGCCGGCTCCAATCACCAACACA
>CANGXE010000277.1 GCA_947457525.1 Bacteroidota bacterium
AAAAGCCGGATGTTCCGGGTCAATGTTTTTGTCAAATCGAGATGGGTCGCCTAGTAAAATGAAAAACAGCGGATGCAAATTATGTTTTTTGCATTCCTCCAGTATATAATCATAGTTATCAAACGGATCTTTTTTGCGGTTAAGTAGAACTAAGATGCGATCCTTAATAGCAGTAAAGTCAGATATGAGAAATGCTTTGGCCATGCCGCCTAAGTTGCGCTTCCAACCTTTGTAGGAGTAGGAATATGCAATATCAATATCAAAGGTGGGGATATATTGAAATTGACCGGGTTTGAAAACTAGTGAAGGAAATTTTTCGGCCAGCAGAGCTTTAATTTCTAGGGCATACATATTTACTAGTGGTTTCTCAATGTAGCCGGCCTTTACTATGTGACTTTGACTACCTCTAAACCGACCATGATTATCATGTTTAGAAGGTAAATATTCTAAGTATCGCGACACCATGTAAAAAGAAGAGGCAAACACATCGAATGGTAAGGCCGATGGCGGCAAAGCGGGATAAAAACCTGCCATGTTTTTATGTTCAACTATAGCGATGGGTTGCGGCACAACGGTGATTTCCCAAAGCAAGTTGACTGCACTAAAAAACACTTCATTTCCAATGGGTGTTTTGCTGTACGAAAACTTTGGTAAATCAGCGTTTGTAAACTCGTTAGTGTCATGCGTTAAGGTGTATTTTAAACCCAACAAATCTGTAAGCAATAAATCAAAAATGTACACTAAACGATTAGTGGACTGCGGAGTGTAAATAAGGACGCTATTTGGTGTCAATTGCAACTGTATTATTTTTTGTAAAACGTTTCATTGCGGAGATATTTTGTTTTCAGCAAAGAGCAAATTTTATAACGTTCGTCTTTCGTGTCTTCGTAGAGTGAAGCCAGCGATTCAAAAACGGAAGTAATACCAATTCTATCACACCATTCAAACGGCCCATAAGGATAATTCGTGCCGAGTTTCATGGAGGTGTCAATGTCCGCAATAGAAGCAGTACCTTCCTGGAGTGTATAGCAAGCCTCGTTGATTATCATAAAAATAATGCGCGGTTTTACCAAGCCAATTCGGTCTTCGACCGGCAAAAAATCTAGCTTGAATTTTTTCATCAATGCACTTAACTCAGGCATCAAAAATTTACGATACAAACTTATCTCCCAAGTCGTTTGACTAAGAAATGTGGGCAGCGCATTGATGCCAAAAAGCTGGCAACGGATTTTGCTACCGGTGGCGTACACCATTTCATTCAGCGTCAACTTGACGGCATTGACAAATACCGGCACATCTTTCAGGTTCGCATAGATTGAAAGGTTGCTAGGGTCATCATCCAAATTGAGGTCAAAAATTACATCATAATCACCAAAATCTTCCTCCTCATCTCCATCACTAAATTCTATTTCTAAGTCGCTCAATGGTGCCAATCGAGCGTGTAGTTCACGGTAGCGTATTTCTTCTCCAATTATTAAAACTTTCATACTTCGTTATATTCGACCTGCAAAATATATTTTTCTACTAAATATTTATCCGCCATGAATAAACAGATTATATATACGAATGAAGCACCGGCTGCCATTGGACCTTATTCGCAAGCCGTAAGAACCGGCAACTTACTTTTTGTTTCCGGGCAAATTCCTTTGGATGCTGCGAGCGGACAATTGGTGACTGGAACGATAGCTGAAGAAACACACCAAGTGATGAAAAATATTCAGGCTATTTTGATCGCTGCGGGGTTGTCGTTTGAACATATTGTGAAGACGAGCATTTTCATAAAAGACATGAATAATTTTGGTGCTATTAATGAAGTTTATGCCGGCTATTTTTCAAGCAATTTTCCGGCTCGTGAAACCGTAGAAGTAGCACGCCTACCTAAAGATGTTCGTGTAGAAATTAGTGTGATAGCGAGTGGAGAGTAAATGAAACTGCACATAAAAGTAAAGCCAGGCAGCAAAGTAGATTTTGTTTCGAAGGATGCGGAGAATAATTGGGTGGTGAAGATAAAAGCACCGCCTGTAGATGGCAAAGCCAATATTTACTTGGTGCAGTTTTTAGCGAATGTTTTAGAGCTACCCCAATCGCATATTCAATTGCTAAAGGGGGAAACTAACGTATACAAAACGCTAGAAATAAGCGCAGCAGAAAGCGATGTATTGGCGAAGCTGTCAAACTTTTAACGCATTGACGACCAACTTAAATTTGTCGTACTCATACCCTTTGCCCATCAAATGCTGAATGAGTTTGGCTTTGCGTTGATGCAGGGTTTCTCCTTTTATTTTTGGCCATTTAAGTGCCACTACATCGTTTATTTTTTGCTTATAGTTTTCGTTCTCTACACTGTCGAGATATTCTTTAATTAATTCGCTTTTTATCTGCTTGTTATATAAGCCGGCTTTGATTTTGTTTTTACCCCAATGTTTTTTGATATGTGCATTTACATAGCTGCGGACAAATCGATGTTCATTCAAGAAATTTTCCTCTATCAATCGCTCTATATACTCAGCCTGATCTTCTGGTACAATTTCCAGTTTTCGCATTTTTTGCACCACATCCTTTTTGCAACGCTCTTGATAGGCGCAAAAAGCAGTGAGTTTTTCAAACAACAATGAGTCAATAGGCATGATGGCAGCTAATTCTTTACTTTAATAATTGTATAACTTCTAGCTTTTGCGGTTAGTTTCGCTCTGCAAATTTACTCATGCAAAATTCTCGTGCTATTTTTTTATTGCTGTTGGCCAACTCGGTGAGTGGCGTGGCGCAGGGAATTGCCATGTTGGCGGTACCTTGGTATTTTACGGGGGTTATTCAAAGCGAAGGTTTATTCGGCAAAGTATATTTGTGGGTAACGGCCATTTCTTTGTTTTGGGGGCTATATGCCGGCACTATCATTGACCGCTACGACCGTAAAAAGATTTTTCTCGGTATCAATTTAGCGGGATTGACAGTCATATCTACTATTACTGCCATTGGTTTTTATCAGCAAAGTTTGCATTGGTTTTTTGTGGCGGTTGTATTTGGCAGCACAGCATTTATTTATAACATCCATTTCCCCAATCTCTACGCTTTTGCGCAAGAAATCACCGACAAAAAGCAATACGCTAAAGTGACTTCACTGCTCGAAATTCAAGGACAGTTGACGTTTACGATTGCGGGAGGCATAGCCGCTATATTATTGAATGGCATTGATGGACAGTTTGAGTTTATAGGCCATCA
>CANGXE010000278.1 GCA_947457525.1 Bacteroidota bacterium
CTTTAAATCCAAAAATTTGAAACGGTACTTGGTAAGGTAATTTATCTGCCAAAAACACAACAATCACAAAAGAAAACAAAGTGCCTGCTAGAAGCATCCATCGCTCGAAGTGCAATTGAAATCGATGAATTGATAATCCGAAAAATGGAGGAAGCACGGCCAACAATGCTACCACACCAAAAAACTTCATCCATTGCGACACTTTATAAAATTGAAAGTTGGCGATTGGAATAAAGTGAATAACATCAGTTGCAACGATATAAAACAACAAACCCATACTTCCGATAAATAGGAATTGAAACAGAGGCTTTGATACCTTTCTAAAATAGATCATGCCAATGATTGTCAATGCTAAAAACACCATGACTTTCTTGGTGGGAAATGAAGCGAAGATGAAATGATGCGGATGACGAAACTTAAACATCACCTCAAAAATAAATTCAGGAGCGACTTGAGCTTCCCCTGATTTTTGCAGGAGAATAAAGAGCAAGTAAACACCGGCAGTAGCACCAAACAATCCAATAAACCGTAGAAAACTAGACCACTTTACTTGCCCTGCCATGGCCGCAAAAAACAGGATAGCGGACAATACCAACATCACATCTAATCCATCTAGCAATTGAATAAATGTGGCGATGGTCATTAACAAAGACGCGGCCACCCATCGCTTGTCAAGGAAGTAATTGATTGCCCAAACAATCAGAGCTGTAGCCACCCCACCCGCTTGTAAACACTCGGAATAAACTTCTACATTTCCCAAGCCAAAATCATTGAGCGGAATGAGTGCTGTAGCCACCGCTACCCAAGCCCAATAACGATTTTGGATAAACCGAAGGGCTATTTTCTCTAAACCCATCACCAAGAAAATAGTACAAAGTGCTTGCCCAATAAATGAAATCAGTTCCAAGTGGTGGACAAACGGCAAAAGAAGATTGGCCATGACCGTTCGCTCATTCGGTACAGAGGCATGTAACCCTTGAATAAAAAAGTCTTTTGCAAAGAGCGAAGCATCAGACAAGAAAAGTGTGTAAGGCAACAACTCTACTTGGTCGCCAGTGCCAAACCTATAGCCAAAGCGAAGAATTAAAACGCTCCAAAGAAAAAGGGCAAACCAACCGGATGGAGAACGTTTATGCATGTCCGTTTACAACTCCATCACTTTTAGATTATCGCTAATCACCAATTTGCCGAGTGTTTTTGCTTTTACTTCTTCCACCATTACATCGGGGGCTATTTCGATTAAGTGAAATGCACCATCTTTAATCTCATAAAAACCTAAATCGGTACACACACGGGTGATGCAAGCCTTGCCCGTAAGCGGTAAAGTGCAAGCCGGCAATAATTTAGATTCTCCTTTCGGATTGGTTTGCATCATCGCCACAATGATGTTTTCTGTAGCCGCCACTAAGTCCATCGCTCCACCCATGCCTTTAACCATTTTGCCGGGTATTTTCCAGTTGGCGATGTCGCCATTTTCAGCTATTTCCATAGCGCCCAGAACGGTCAAATCAACATGACTGCCTCTTATCATGGCGAAGCTGTCGGCTGATGAAAACAAAGAAGCCCCTTTGAGCATCGTCACGGTTTGTTTTCCCGCATTTATCAAGTCAGCATCTACTTCACTTTCTACCGGAAATGGCCCCATGCCGAGCAAACCGTTTTCGCTCTGCAACACCACATCCATTCCCTCGGGAATATAGTTGGCCACCAACGTAGGAATGCCGATGCCGAGATTGACATAATACCCATCGCGCAATTCTTTGGCAATTCGTTTAGCAATTGAAAATTTATCTAATGGCATAATAATTCTGTTTAATGTGTTTATGGTTAGGTTTACTGCTTAGCTTTTGGTGACGGTGCGTTGTTCAATACGCTTTTCGTAATTTTCGCCTTTGAAAATTCGGCTCACGTAAATGCCCGGTGTGTGAATTTGGTTCGGGTCTAATTCGCCCGGTTCTACTAACTCCTCCACTTCAGCAATCACAATCTTTCCGGCTGTGGCCATCATCGGGTTGAAGTTGCGCGCTGTACCTTTGTAAATCAAATTACCCATAGTGTCGCCTTTCCAAGCTTTTACCAAAGCAAAGTCAGCTTTGAGCCATTTTTCCAACACATACATTTTACCGCCAATTTCTCTGGTTTCTTTACCTTCGGCCACTTCTGTGCCATAGCCGGTGGGAGTAAAGAATGCAGGAATGCCTGCACCTCCTGCTCTAACGCGCTCTGCTAGCGTTCCTTGAGGAATTAACTCCACTTCTAGTTCGCCAGAAAGCAACTGACGCTCAAACTCGGCATTTTCGCCTACGTAAGAGGATATCATCCTTTTCACTTGTCGCGTTTTAAGCATCAAGCCAATACCAAAATCATCTACGCCGGCATTGTTAGAAATGCAAGTTAATCCCGTCACGCCCTTGCGAATGAGCGCAGCAATTCCATTTTCAGGAATTCCGCACAAACCAAATCCGCCCAACATCAGCGTGGCTCCATTTGGTATATCTTTTACTGCCTCATCGGCATTTTTCACTACTTTATTCATACTTGTTATTTTATTTTCCTTGACTGATAGTTGCTTCTCGTTTGCTCAATTCTTGTTGCACTTCATCATAGATTTTATTGATCCAATGTGGTTGTTCGTCATAATATTTCATGCTCTTATTAAACTGCTCGGCTGTGATGCCTCTGGTTTTATAAATCATTTCATAATAGCCTTTCGTCAATTGCTCTTCACTCATACCGGCTTGTGCTTTAGTTTCTGCTACGGCATCCGCAATGCTCATATCGGCCAAGATTTGTACCATCGCATCCGGCTGTAGTATATCACTCGGCAACTTGGGCATTTTTTCTTTGCACGCCACCAGCAAAAAACATAAAATCCAAATAAGGTGTTTCTTGTACATTTGTCCCTCAAAAATATCTTTTCGCATCAAAATGAGTAACGAAAACTATACAAATATCATTAATGAACTTTTGCCCTATGGAGCAAAATTAGTAGCGGTGTCGAAAACCAAACCTGTTTCTGCCATTGAAGCGCTCTATGACCAAGGGCAACGAATTTTTGGCGAAAATAAAGTGCAAGAAATGGTCGAAAAGCATGCGGCTTTACCAAAAGACATTCAATGGCATTTGATAGGGCATTTGCAAACCAACAAGGTAAAATACATTGCGCCATTCGTGTCGCTCATTCACTCTGTAGATAGCCTCAAAC
>CANGXE010000279.1 GCA_947457525.1 Bacteroidota bacterium
AGAATTGGATAAATCGAAAACTCATCTCTCAACACCGGTTGGTTCGCATCAAAACGGTCGATACGTACGCCAACGTTAAATGTCAAATCTTTAAAGTAGAAACGATCTGAAATATAAGCTGCAGTGTAAATTGGACGGAAAGCAGGAATATTTCTTTCATACTCACCGGCTGCATTTTTCTTTTTAAAGAAATCGGCAAAAGATGGTTGTTTTGTTAGCACATTTCCGTAAACATCATAACCACGGTTAGACACTAATGCAGAACCGTCAGCATACAACTCATCAGCAGAAAACATATTGATGTTTAACTGACTAGGGTCTAAGGCATCTACATTTACGAAGTCAGTACTGTTTTCTGCAAGACCTAGTGATTTTCTTAACGATTTGTCAAAGTAAGATTGTTTGTCTGCATTATAGAAACGAGCAAACTGAATAGTATCTAACAAATAAAATTGAAGATTAGGGTCGTTAGTTAATTGGTCATAAGTGTAGTCTTGACCGTTTATTCTAAAGATAGGATTGTTTCTATCTAAATCAGTAAGGTGTTGGTTGGCTAACAAACGAGCTCTTTGCCATAAACCTAGTGGAGATACAGTATATGCTCTTTCAATACGTTGCTCAAACTCCACACCAAATTCGATAGAATGTTTATTTCTGCTTGGTGAACCTGGTTTTAAGATATCAAATGCACCTTCGAGACGAACACGGAATTGGTCATTGTTTGCTGAAGTACCGTACCCGTTAAATTGACGTCCAGTATTGAACCATATATTGTAGTTCAAGTTGGAACGTTGTCCATTCACCAAAGCTTGATTACTTTGAATTTGATCAATAGTTGAGGTAAACTGGTCGTTGTCTTCGCCAAAAACTTGGTAGGCACCTTCGCTGTTTTTAACCCCACCCAACAACTCGTAATATTGTTGTGTAAAACGTGTGCCAAATGGATTTAACTCTCCTGGGGTAAACAATACTGCTGTGTCAGTAAAACCTAGTTGCTCAAAGCCGGTAAACACTTGATTGCCTATTCCAAAAGTGTCATAACCAAAAATTGGGGCTTGGCGTACGTCATACTTACCAATGTATCCATAGTTGAAAGGATTACTGCCATGCGATTCATCAGCATAAGAACGAGTATATTTCTCGTAGTCAAACTGAACCGAGTAGAAGGCATTTTGGAAAGCTGAAGATTTCTTCTTTTTATCTTCATCATCGTTTTGCTTCGTTTGAATATTGTGCGTAAAGCGACCAAAAACACGCCAGTTTAATTCTTTGTATTGTGGGTTGTTTTCTGAATTGAAAAGTGTGTACTTCTCAATCCAATCATTCCAAGAACGGTAAACAGCTGAACCACCCATAGTTAATGTAAAGTTATCTGCCGGACGAATATCGATACGACCAGTTCCACGGAAGTTATTATCAACCGTATTTGGCTTAACTTTCTGCTTGTACATATCTTTGTACGTGATATTTTCCGAGCGAAGATCAAATCCTTTAGCTGTTTCTTTCTTTAACAATGGAAACTGTTGCAAAGAGTCCAACACATTGGCGCGTATTTGCCATACTCCATTTGCTGCCGGATCCCAATCTTGCTGGCGCAAGTATTCAAATGCTGCAAAGAAACCAATAACTGTCTTTTTGGTTTTTTTATTAGTCCAAACTGGTCCTGTCACGTTTCCGTTAATCAAATTGTAGCCATAAGCATCCAAAAATTGAGAAGTTTGCACCTCAACGCCTCCGTTAAACTGAGAAGCCGGACCTTTGGTGGTAATGTTTACTACACCACCCGTAACGTCACCATATTTTGCAGGAATACCTCCGGTGATGACTTGCAATTGCTCAATGGCTGTGGCCGGTAAGGTAGGCACACCTGTCACTTTCACCCCGTCAATATAGTACTCGGTGCCTTCTTCACGACCCCCCTTTACGTTGATACCACCACCTTGGTCACTTTGAAAAGCACCGGCTGTAGTTGCTGCGATGTCGGATATGTTACGCGTAGGCATGTTGGCGATTTCCTCTGCGGTTACTACGTTTTGAGATGAGGTCTTACCCGGATCAATTAAAGGGTTCTTAAATTCTGTAACAACAATCTCTGCCAATTCCTTAGAAGATGGCTTTAATTTTATATCAATAAAAGTTGACTTATCTGCACTTACAACAATACCTTGTTTCACCTCTGAAGCATAACCCACATAAGAGAACATCACGTTGTATCGTCCCGGGGTTAGTGGCTTTAGGGAGTAGTTGCCATCATAATCGGCCACCACACCACGACCAGTAGATACACCTTTTGCATCAACAATTACAACATTGGCCAACGGCACACCTTCACCGTTTTCATCTATTACTTTTCCGGAGATGTCACCATTTTGAGCTTTCATCGCGAAAGCGACTGCTAAGAAGGCAAATAGGGTAATTAATTTCTTCATACTTATCATGTATAGTGTTAAACAAAAGCCGTCAAAAATATAATTTTTACCAAAACGAAGATAAATCTTGTTAATCAATTTATAACCCCTTGATAATCATTATTACACAAATATGACAAAACTCGCCAAACCGTGTATTTGAAAACGAACATACAATATGGGCAGATTATTGCAAGTTTTTTTTGGTAAAAGTTTTGTCATGTAATGAAATGTTACAAAGTCATGACAAAGGTGGGTGTGTAGGTTAAAATGATAAGTCCAAAATTTTGCGAAGAAGTACCTCACCTATTTTACGTTTACTCTCGTGCGTCCATCCAGCAATGTGCGGTGAAAAAAGCACTCGATTAGTGAGCACTAAAGATTGAAGCAACTGTTTTTCCGCGTCAGACCAATTTGCCAGATTTTCATTCTCCAATACATCCAATGCAGCACCAATCACTTTGTGCTCAAGAAAAGCGCGCAATAAATCAGCGGTATTCATCACTTTGCCCCTAGATGTATTAATGAACCAAATTGGCTTTTTGAATTGCGCAAAAAATGCATAATCAATCATGTGATGAGTTTCTTCGGTCAATGGTAAGTGTACTGATACAATATCCGCCTGTTCATAGATTAATTGCAAGGAGACTTCATTCACAAACTGATTACCAAAACCGGTCAAATATTTATCGTAGGCCAACACTGTGACATCAAAACCCACTAATAGCTTAGCCAATGCTTGGGCTGTGTTACCATAAGCAATCAACCCTATAGTTTTTCCGCTTAA
>CANGXE010000280.1 GCA_947457525.1 Bacteroidota bacterium
CTACAAACCAAAGAGGTGATTTACAACAGCGGCAGTTACTTCCAATCGTTTGATTTTATTGTGCCGGTGGTGAAAACAGGTGTGGCACATTATCGCTTGAATCTTTCATCGCTCGATGGCGAGGTGACCTACAAAAACAATACGCGTGATGTGTATGTAGAGGTGTTGGATGGTCGTCAAAAAATATTGCTGGTGGCGCATAGTGCGCATCCCGATATTGCTTCCCTAAAAGCCGCCATCGAAACCAACAAGAACTATCAACTGGAGGTGATGTATGCAGAAAACTTTGCGGCTAACCTTCGCGAGTATAACATGGTGATAGCGCATCAGCTTCCTTCGCAGACACACAAGATGAATGGTTTGTTTGCCGACATTCAAGCGCAGAAGAAACCGGTGTTGTTTGTAGTGGGTTCGCAAACCTACTTGCCGGAGTTTAATAAAGTGCAAACGAGTTTGGTCATCAAAGCCGGAGGAGAAAAGTACAGCGATGTGACGGCCTCGACCAGCAAAGACTTTTCGTTGTTTACGCTGACCGACAAAACACAAACCACGCTCACGAAGTTGCCGCCTATGCAAAACTTCTTTGGCAACTATACGCCAAGTCTATCTTCGGCTGTGTTGTTGAACCAAAAGATAAACACGGTGGCTACGGACTTTCCGCTCTGGTTGTTTAATGAAACGGGCGAAGTGAAAACGGGTGTAGTGGTGGGAGAAGGTATTTGGCGCTGGGCGATGCATGATTATCGCCTCAACAAATCGAAAGAAGCCACCAACGAACTCATCAACAAAACCATTCAGTTCTTGGCGGTGAAAACCGACAAGCGTCCGTTTAGAGTAAACTTGGCTAAAACTATTTTTCAGGATAATGAAGCCGTGTTTTTTGATGCGCAGTTATACAACGCTAATTTTGAGTTAGTGAATAAAGAGGCCGTTGACTTAAATATAAAAGGAGAAGACGGTAAAACCTACACGTATAATTTCAACAAAACCGACAACGCCTACACCCTCAATGCCGGATTTTTACCGACCGGTAGTTATACTTACTCTGCATCAGCGGCTAAGGGCGCACACACCGCTTCAGGAAGATTTTCAGTCAGTCCTTTGCAGTTGGAAGAACTCCGTACCCGAGCCGACTACCAAGTGTTGTATCAACTCGCTGACCAACACAAAGGCAGCATGCACACTGTTGCTGACTTGAACAAAATAGCTGACGCCCTAGAAAGTCGTGAAGACTTAAAGCCGGTGCTTTACGACACCTTCATCACGCAGAGCGCCATTAACCTTAAATGGATTTTCTTCTTGTTGCTCGCTTTGCTCACCGCTGAGTGGGGCGTACGCAAGTATTTAGGAGGGTATTGAGATAAGAAACAATTGCTTCTTATCGAGTGGATAGAATTAAGGCTGATATTTTGTAAACTGCAATTCAGTTACCTTGGTAAAATCAGCATCGGCACTTATAAAAGGCACATCGAGATATATAGCCGTTGCTGCTGTTATGGCATCTCCTAATTTCAATTTATACTTTTTCCTAAGTCGCACATAAATTTTCTTAATGTCTTCGTTTATATCTATAACTGTACAAGCATCCAAGAAATTAGTAATCTGATTTTGTTCTTTTGCTGTGATTTTTTGGTAGCCGATTAACTCCAACTCTGTAAGTACCGAAACATATCCTTTTTTGTCTTGAAGAAACTCAGCAAGAGTATCATCACCACCAAGTAAATAAAGAATAATATTAGTGTCTAACGCGATACTACCCCCACTCATCTCTAAGTTTTTTTTGAATAGCTAATGGCGACTCTTTGAGTTTGATAGTACCACAATATTTTTTCGCATCTATGGTTTTTCGTAACGACCTGTTTTTTAAACGGGTGCTTACTTTAGAAATTTCTTTGCTGGTAGCACCTCTTTTTAATACTACAACCATACACAATAATTTTATCCAAATATACGAAAAACGTTTGCTTTCAAATTGATGCCAAATTAAATTACTTCGGAGCCTTCCTCACTAAGTAGATCGCCATAGCGGCAAACAGAAAATTAGGTATCCACACGGCTACTAAGGCCGGCAACGAAGCATTAGTGGCAAAGGTGATGGAGAACTTCATGATGATTTCGTAAATCGCGCTCAGGGCAATGCCCAACACCAAGTGCCAACCCAATCCGCCCCGCATCTTCCGCGAGGCTACACTCACGCCTATTAGTGTCAGGATATAAATACTAAAAGCCGATGACGTTCTTCGATAGCGCTCCACTTCATAAAACTCGATATCCGGCTGACCGGTGGCATACATTTCTTTGATGTACTCCACCAATTCGGGAGTTGTCATTTCTTCTTTGTTGTGAGCCGTAAACGAGAAGTCATCGGGGGTGAAGCTAAACGTGCTGTCGGCCTCTGCGGCTTTCACGATGGTCTGCTTGTTTGCGCCAAATTTGCGGATGTAGAAGTTGGTCAGCTTCCAGGTTTTTTTCTCCTTGCTCCAATCTATGCGCTCCGCCATTAGTTTATACACCAACTTTCCTTTTTCAAATCTATCTATCGAGAAGTTATATGCCGAGCCGTCCATCGGTTTATAGTTTTCCATATAAACAATCGTGCCGGGAGTCACTGCGCGGTGGAAACTATACCGCAAGCCCTCATAAGGCTTGCTTACAAACTGTCGCTCAAAGGCGATGCGCTTCATGTTGGCGTAAGGAATAAAATAGTTGTTACCCATAAAGAACACAAACGCCAAAATGCTAGCGCCTAAGAAGTAGGGATACAACATGCGGTAGAAGCTAGTGCCGCTGTTGAGTATGGCAATAATTTCGGAGCGGTCGGCCAACTGAGAGGTGAAGAAGATCACCGCCACCAACACAAAGAAAGGCCCGATGAGCGAAGAGATATAAGGAATAAAATAGATTTGATAATCGACCACCACGCTCACGAAAGTGGCGTTGTGCTCCACAAAGTTGTCTATCTTCTCGCTCAGGTCAATCACGATGGTGATGCCAAGCAGCAACATCATGATGAACACAAACGTGCCCAAGAACTTAGTAAGAATATAGCGGTCTATTTTTTTCATGGTGGTGAAGACAGGGAACTACAGCCTACGCATCAATTTTTCGGTCATGGTGGTTTTCCAGGCCTTAAACGTGCCTTCGGCTATTTTCTTGCGCGCCTCGCGCACCAACCACAGATAAAACGTCAA
>CANGXE010000281.1 GCA_947457525.1 Bacteroidota bacterium
AATCAGAATTTGCTCTTATTCGGATTGTGGCAAGTCGGAAATGAGTTCAGGTTGAGTGCCTACCATATTATCATCGGGTGTAGGGAGTACGTCTTTTAATTTTGGCAACTCGTTTGTAGAGTTAATACCAAAGTAATCTAAGAAAGTAGAAGTAACACGGTAAATCACCGGTTTGCCGGGTTGATCTTCGCGTCTGCCGGCCACTTCAATCAATTCTTTTTCCAAAAGTTTTTCTACCGAGTAATCGCAGTTTACGCCTCTTATTTTTTCGCAATCACTTTTGCTCACCGGTCCGCGATAAGCGATAATCGAAAGCGTTTCGATAGCTGAGGTCGACAGTCTTTTTTTGTCTTTTTGACCAATTAAAGCAGCAACAGTTTGATGAAAAACAGCTTTCGTAAAAAACTGATAACCTCCACCAATCACGCGCAATTCGAAGGCATAAATGTCACTACTAAACTTGGTAGCAATATCATTCAGCATTTGTTCAATCGTAGCATGATCCAATAATGTCTCAGGAAAAACTTTGTGAAGTGTTTCTGCGATTTCAGGAATAGTTACCGCACTCTCCGAGCTGAAAACAATGGCTTCGATATGTTGGTGAATATTTTCCAATGCAGTTGATTATCCTTTTTGCTCAAGAGCCGCAGCACCTCCTACGATTTCCAAAATCTCTTTGGTAATAGCAGCTTGACGCTCGCGGTTATACAAAATTTTCAAGCTACGCATCAAGTCGTTGGCATTGTTTGTAGCGGCTTCCATAGCCACCATTCGCGCTCCGTGCTCAGAGGCGTTATTGTCCAACAATGCTTTGTAGAATTGCGTATTTAAAATTTTAGGAACCAACTCTTCAAGCAAAGTTTCTTTGTTTGGTTCAAAAATATAATCGGCCTTGGTTGTAGTTTTTTTGGTAGATTTTGAAGGAGCAACTGGTAAGAAACGCTCAACTGTAAAATCTTGTGACGCAGCGTTTTTGAACTTAGCATAAACTAATTCAATGACATCAAATTTTTGTTGCGTAAAATTTTTCATCATCGTAGATGAAATAGCTTGAGCCGCATCAAAATTAAGTTGTGTAAACAAAGAGACGTGGTCAGAAATGATGTTTAGCTTTTCGTCTTTTTTGAAGTAATCGAACCCTTTTTTACCAATGCAAATCATGGTTACGTTTCCTTTGGCGTATTGGTCTGCGTAGGTTTCTTTTAATAGCAAACGAGCTGCTTTAATTACATTTGAATTGAACCCACCACACAATCCTTTGTCGGAAGTCAATACCACTAAAAGCACATTTTTAACTTCGCCTTTTCGGTTAAAGCTCATAGAAGAACCGGCTTCCATGTTGCTCATGATGTTACCTAGAATTTCATTCAATTTTTCAGAGTAAGGGCGCATTTGTGTTATGCGGTCCTGTGCGCGTTTCAATTTCGATGCCGCTACCAATTTCATGGCTTTTGTGATTTGCTGCGTAGTGTTTACGCTAGTAATTCGTATGCGTACTTCTTTAAGATTGGCCATAGTTGGATAGCTCTATATGATTTAATGTCGGACCGTTGAAGCCCGTTTTTTCTGACGTGCAAAAATAGAACAATCGGTCACACTCACAAGCGAAATTCTGTTGCTTTGAAAATAAAAAAGGCTGCCTGAAAAACAGACAGCCTTTGGTTAGTTTGGGCTAGGCGATTAATAGAAATTAAGCGCTACGTCAGCCGCTAATTGTTGCAACTCTTTTTCAGCTGCGGCATCTAGGTTAGTTTTTATTTTAGTCAACAACTCAGGGAAACGAGTTTCTAACTGAGAAATGTAGTCTTTTTCAAACTCTTTAATCTTGTTTACCGGCACTTTTGAGGCTAAGTTTTTTGTACCTACATACATGATAGCGATTTGTTTTTCTACACTGTAAGGAGTGAACTCAGCTTGCTTCAAAATTTCCACGTTGCGCGCACCTTTGTCCAATACAGATTTGGTAGCGGCATCTAAGTCAGAACCGAATTTAGAGAAGGCTTCCAACTCGCGATATTGCGCTTGGTCGAGCTTCAATGTACCGGCCACTTTTTTCATGGTTTTAATTTGCGCATTACCACCCACACGGCTCACAGAGATACCTACGTTAATAGCCGGACGAACACCTGCATTGAACAAAGCGTTTTCCAAGAATATTTGACCGTCTGTAATGGAGATTACGTTAGTTGGGATGTAAGCAGAAACGTCACCGGCCTGTGTTTCGATAATCGGTAAAGCGGTCAATGAACCTCCACCTTTGATGATTGGACGAATAGAGTCAGGAATATCGTTCATACTCTTGGCGATGCTGTCATTGGCGTTGATTTTAGCTGCGCGCTCTAACAAACGGCTGTGCAAATAGAATACATCACCAGGGTAAGCTTCGCGACCCGGAGGTCTTTTCAATAGCAAAGAAACTTCGCGATAAGCCACCGCTTGTTTAGATAAATCATCATAAACAATCAATGCTGGACGACCTGTGTCGCGGAAATATTCACCTACTGCGCATCCTGCGAAAGGAGCGTAGAACTGCAATGGAGCAGGATCGGCAGCAGATGCAGAAACAACCACTGTGTAAGGCATAGCACCATGCTCAGTTAATGTTTTTACGATACGCGCTACGGTAGATGCTTTTTGACCACAAGCAACATAAATACAAAATACCGGTTCGCCTTTTTCGTAAAATTCTTTTTGATTCAATATAGTATCAATCGCAACAGCAGTTTTTCCTACTTGACGGTCGCCAATGATTAACTCACGTTGACCTCTTCCGATTGGAATCATCGCATCAATCGCTTTGATACCGGTTTGAAGTGGTTCGTTTACCGGTTGACGGTAAATTACACCCGGAGCTTTGCGCTCTAAAGGCATATCGTAAAGTTGTCCGCTAATTGGGCCTTTGCCATCAATTGGCTCACCCAAGGTGTTGATAACGCGACCAAGTAAACCTTCGCCTACTTTGATTGAAGCAATCACACCTGTTCTCTTTACAGTGTCGCCTTCTTTAATTTTGTTAGACGAACCCATCAATACCACACCCACATTGTCTTCTTCAAGGTTCAATGCAATGGCTTTGATGCCGCTTTGGAATTCTACAAGTTCCCCGGCACGGGCGTTTGTAAGTCCATACACGCGGGCGATACCATCACCTACTTGTAGTACTGTTCC
>CANGXE010000282.1 GCA_947457525.1 Bacteroidota bacterium
CACTTCATCGCTGCCATTGCCAATAAAGATTTGTTCGGTGGGCATTTGTTTCAGTTCACTCAAAGCTTGCTTCAACTTTTTTTGATAAGGATCGGGGTAGCGATTGAGCGTGCCGAATGGATTTTCATTAGCATCTAAAAAGATAGCAGCATCGCCTTTAAATTCATCGCGTGCACTAGAGTATGGCTGAAGAGCGAGAATGTTTTTTCGCACCAGTTGGTTAATGTCAATTGTTTTCATGTTCGCTTAGTTCTTTTTGGGTTTAGCTAAAGCGGCTAACCGAATGCTTACGGCATTTTTATGCGCATCGAGTTGTTCTGCTGCGGCCATTTGCTCTATGGCTGGGCCTATGTTTTGCAAGCCCTTAGCTGTCACTTCTTGAAAGGTTATTTTCTTCACAAAACTATCTACACTTACGCCACTGTAGTTTCTGGCGTAGCCGTTGGTCGGTAAAGTATGATTAGTGCCACTGGCATAGTCACCTGCACTTTCACAGCTGTAATTGCCTAGGAAAACAGAACCCGCATTTCCAATTTCCTTAATATAGTTAGCGCTGTCTTTCACCGCCAATATCAAATGCTCCGGTGCATACGCATTGCTAAAGTTTAGACACTCAGCTATGCTTTTGAGCTGTATAGCCTTACTGTTCTTTAATGCTTGTGTCACTATCTTATTGCGAGACAAGGCTTTGGTCTGTTGTGCCAATGCAGCCTGCGTGGCGGCAATCACTTCGGCATCATCGCTCAATAAAATCACTTGGCTATCACTACCATGTTCTGCTTGCGAAAGTAAATCGGCTGCCACAAACTTCGGCACACTTTGTTGGTCGGCAATGATTAATACTTCACTTGGACCTGCGGGCATGTCAATGGCCACGCCTTGTTGTTGCGCTAATTGTTTTGCGGCTGTCACATATTGATTACCGGGACCAAATAGTTTATCTACTCGAGGTACTGTGGCTGTGCCAAAGGTCATCGCCCCAATGGCTTGTATGCCACCGATTTTAAAGATTTGTGTAACGCCAACTAATTGTGCTGCATAAAGAATTGCCGGATGAATATTCCCTTCTGCATTGGGGGGTGTACAAAGCACGATTTCTTTGCAGCCCGCCAACTTAGCGGGAATTCCCAACATCAATACTGTAGAAAAAAGCGGAGCCGTTCCACCGGGGATGTAAATACCCACACGCTCTATCCCACGGCTCTCCCGCCAGCAAGTCACGCCCTTGGTGGTTTCAATTCGTTGCGTGGTCTCACGCTGCGCAGCATGAAATTTCGTGATGTTGTTTTTTGCTAGTTCAATCGCAGCTTTTAAATCGGGTGTCACCGCCTTTGAGGCTTGGGTTATCTCACTACGACTCACCTTTGTTGAAACCACTGCACAGCTATCAAACTGCTTACTGTATTTCATCACGGCCTTATCGCCTTCTCGCTGAATGTTAGCAAATACTTTGCTCACGAGCGCTTGCAAAGCCACCGTTTTTTTTGCAGGTCTTAGCGTTAGTGCTGACCAATCTTTCTTCTTCGGATATCGTATCGTTTTCATTGCTTGCTCTTTAGTTCACCATTTTTTCAATCGGCACCACCAAGATGCCTTCTGCACCTAGCGCCTTCAGTTGGTCAATCACATCCCAAAACTCATCTTCTTTCACCACCGAGTGGATGCTGCTCCAACCTTCTTGCTGAAGGGGCAAAATAGTGGGCGATTTCATGCCCGGAAGTATGTATGCTATCTGTGGAATAACAGCCGTTGGGGCGTTCAGTAAGATATATTTATTCTCTGCGGCATTGCGCACTGCCTGCATGCGGAAGAGCAACTTGTCCAATATCGTTTGTTTTGCTTGGCTCAATCCTTTATGACCAATCATCACCGCCTCACTTCGTTTCACAGTTTCCACTTCTTTCAGGCCGTTGAGTTGCAATGTGCTGCCGGTGCTCACAATGTCGAATATAGCTTGAGCCAGTCCTATGCCGGGGGCAATCTCTACGCTGCCACCAATCGCCTCTATTTGCACGGGTATTTGCTGCTCTGCAAAAAACTGTTCAAGAATGTTTGGATAGCTTGTGGCTATCTTTTTATTGGCGAAAAAACTAAGGCCGGTGTAAGGCTCATCGCGCGGAATAGCTAAAGATAACCTACACTGCGCAAAGCCCAACTTGCTCACTAGCGCCACATCTTTCGCTTTTTCCCAGACTTCGTTCTCGCCTAATATGCCAATGTCGGCCACGCCTTGCTCTACATATTGCGGAATGTCATCATCACGCAAAAACAACACCTCTATGGGAAAATTGCTGGCCGGTGTTTTTAGCTTGCGGTCTCCATTTGATAATTTGATTCCACAGGCTTGCAACAGCGCCAAAGACTTTTCGCTAAGGCGTCCGCTTTTTTGAATGGCTAGTTTTAATGTACTCATGTTTTGCTTGGTTTAATGCCTGACCGAAGCAACGGGGAGTGGTGTAGAAACAACAAACCCGTCAGTTTGGTCAGACGGGTTCGAAATATATTTTGCTTTGCACACAAATCGTAATCACCTCGCCTGCGCGTTGATATGATGATGGCGATGATGTTTTTTAGTGATAATCATAAATATGTAGTTACAACATCGAAAGTAAAGAAAGGTTTGAAATTTCAAAATGAATACAACTTTATTTTTATTTTCTAGTTGCCGAATAGAAGTCTACTTATTCAATTCTATTTGTATTCGGTTGATTTTGTTTTTGACTAAGTATTAGAGCTAAGAGAAAGTTGTCTATCGGTCAAACACCTTATGTTCTTTGGATGGGTCAAAGTCGTTTTTTGTAATCAACGAATACAACTCGCTTTCCGGTTTTTCTGATCGAAGGATGGGGAAGAATAACTGAACATACCAAGGTTCTTTCATTTTATTCCAAGCGCCAAAGGTGGAACTATATTTTCTAGTGATTTTTGCAGTGCCGAAAATAACATCCCAAAGGAAGAGTAAGTTGCCATAGTTGCCATTAGGGTGAGAAATGCCATCTTCAGCCGTCAAGCCATGGTGGGCAAAATGTGTACTCGGGGTAGAAATCAATCGTTCCACTACCCAAGCTAAAGGATTTAAAATTTTATAGCGGTATAGAAATTTGTCCCACTTTGTTTCGCTATGCGCCAATA
>CANGXE010000283.1 GCA_947457525.1 Bacteroidota bacterium
GTTACGCAATATTTTATACCTATTAAAGATGATTTATGGTTGCCAAGTCAACAGCGTTATGATGCCAAGGCGAGTTTCTTAGGTGTGAAGGGTGACGGTTACTATCTCGGAGTTTTCAAGAATTATCAATTGAATAATTCTTTTGGGAAAGTGGTGGTGAAAGACACGGTGAAGTTAGCCCCTAAATTGCAAAAGAAAAAAGCAGTAGCACAGCGGAAAGAAGAAAATAAAATCTTTACCCCCGAAGTGATTAAAATTGAATCTGTTGCCAATCAACGAGATGCAGTATATTGGGATAGCATCCGACCAATACCACTTACGGAAATTGAAGTGGAAGATTATTATGTGAAAGACAGCATCGAGGCGTTTAAAGAAACAGTTTATTTTAAAGACTCTACCGATAAAGTCATAAACACGCCTAAGTTTATGAATATAGTTTTAGGCTACAATTTAGTTAAGCAAAGTAAGCAGATAACTTTTCGTTTTCCGTCACTACTCGGTATAGTGAATTACAACACCGTTGAAGGTGTGAACTTTCAATTCAAGTTTAGTTTAACCAAGCGATTTGAGAAAGATGGTCGTAGGTTAAACTTTGAACCAACTCTTCGCTATGGCTTAAGCAATCGAAGTTTTAATGCTATGGCTTCTTTAAGCTTTAGAAATAGTCAGCGCCATGAAGAGTATTTTAATTTATCAGGCGGGAAATTCATTAGTCAGTTTAATGAGTTACAACCACAACCATTTTTAGGCAACACCATGCTCACGCTAATAATGCGAAACAACTACATGAAATTGTATGAACAGTATTTTGTGAAGTTAGGCTACTCACGTGAAGTATACAATGGCATAACCGGAGGAATTTCTTTTTTATACGCCCAACGAACTCCTTTAGAAAATACTTCCTTGTTTTCATTTTTTCCTAAACTCGGCACATTTACTCCTAACGGAGTTGATTTGCCGGGCGTGTCGAATGCCACAAGTAATATTAGTCCACATAGTAGTTTTAGGATGGATATGAAATGGCGTTTCAGATTTGGACAAAAGCGAATTAATCGTCCGGATTTTGTTATCAGAACTACCTCCAATTTTCCTGAGTTGACTTTGATTTACAAGAAAGCATTTGGAATTAAGAATTTTAGTGATATCAATTTCGATTTCTTAGAAGCACAAGTAGAAGGCCGTTGGCCAATGAAACTTTTTGGTACTATGCACTACAGGTTTGGAGGCGGAGGATTTGCCTCAGCTCAGCAAGTTGACTATAATGATTTCAAACATTTCTTTGGTAATTTTCTTACTCAAGGCGAAACAGACTTATTGGGATTTTTTACTATAAAATATTACACTCACAGCACTAATCGCTATTTTGCAGAGGCACATATTGAGCATCATTTTGATGGATTTTTCTTCAATAAAATACCTGGTTTTAGAAAATTGAAATTAGAAGAAGTAATTGGCTTCCACTTTTTGTATACACCTACACGTAAACAATATTTTCAATTGGATTTAGGCATCGAAAATATTTTAAAGATCTTTCGTGTAGATTTTGTGACGGGTTTTGGTTCAACCAAAGGGGAATATTATTTTGGAGGTAGAGTGGGCATGGCTCTTGACTTGAGACGTTAAGTAGTAATTAACTCTAGCGATTGTTCAATCATTCGCTGAATAGTTTTCTCGGGTTGAGTACTAAATTTTTGAGTGACCCTATTGGCTACTAGCGCATTCACTGATAAGCAACGATGACCAAGCGCCTTTCCTAATCCGTATATCCCTGAAGTTTCCATTTCGAAATTGGTAATGCGGAAATGTTTATGCCGAAAATTTTGAAGCAGAGAAATTAAGTTCTTTGTATCAGTGTTTGCACGCAATTGTCGACCTTGCGGAGCGTAAAATCCTGGTGCTGTAATTGTTGTTCCTCGTTTATAAATAGTACCAAATTTATCTAGAAGGGCGGTGTCACCTGTGGCGATGTAAGGTTGCAACAAAGGGAAATGTGGTCGCATATAGTTGGCAAAAGAATCTAGATAAACTGTCTCTTGAATGCTTTGCTCCATCGGGTAGTAGTGCATGAGTGTATCTAAGCCAAAAGCCGTTTCGGTGATAATAATTTCATCATTGGCAAGTTCCTCGCTTACACAACCGGACGTTCCAAGTCGGATAATTTGTAAACTAGTTAATTCTTTTTTGGGAGTACGTGTAACGAAATCAATATTCGCTAGCGCATCCAACTCTGTCAAAACAATATCAATGTTATCGGTTCCCATGCCTGTTGACAATACACTTAATCGCTTGTTGTTTAAGTAGCCGGTGTGGGTTACTAACTCGCGGTGATGAATTTGAAATTCGATACGGTCAAAGTATTTGCTCACTTCGCCCACTCTATCCGGGTCGCCAACGGTTATAACTATATCAGCTAACTGCTCGGGCAGCAATTCGAGGTGATAAATAGTTCCATTCGGATTGATGATTAGTTCTGATTCCGGTATGTAATTTTCATTCATATTAATCGAGTTTACACCATTTAAAAGTTGACGAGGTAAGTTGTTTGCTTTCCACTTGCACTAAATAAACTCCGTTGGCTAAACGGGTGTTATTATAAGTAGTTAATGAGGATGAAGGTAAGATGGTTTCTAATAGTTGACCGTTCAAGTTATAGAGTTTAATAATAGCAGATATATTGTTTTCAAGTTGAACGGCAAATTGTTGCGAAGAAGCGTAAAAAAACAAATTCAAATTTCCTTCAATGTCATTATTAGATGATATACCGCATGGATTGTTTGTATAGAATGGCAGGAAACCTTGCGCTAATAGATGGCGATAAATTGGACAATAATATTTTCCATTGTTGAGCATGGTGTCAGCTTCAATCATAAGGTATGCAGCATCATCCATAGCCATATTAGCAGCATAAGCGTAATGATTTTGATAGATTAAGCTGTCAGTAGCTAATCGTCCTATCTCGTCATGTATATTCATTAATGCCGTAGCCCACATTTCTCCGTTTCGATAAATACTTGTACTTAAGTCAATCGGATATTTTTTACTTGAATTGACAATCCTTCCGTTCCAAAACTCATTGTGTCCATCCCAACTGTACACCCAGTCTGATTTGTA
>CANGXE010000284.1 GCA_947457525.1 Bacteroidota bacterium
CAAAGCTTCGGGCTCACCTACAGCCGCAGAATTCAGCGCCCTAGCTTTCAGCAAATCAACAACAATGTATTCTACAACGACCCTTATTCCACTTGGCAAGGCAATCCGTTTCTTCGTCCAGCTTTTGAAGATGTGCTGTCACTCAACTACTCTTGGATGGGCAAAAAGATAATGATTAGCGTAGATGCGCAAGGCTCTATTAGTAAAGACCGTTTTTCGGAAGGCACCATCCTTGATCCCGAAGGCATTTCGCGCTCGGGCGTTTACAACGGCTCTCCGGCCTATTTTGCCAACCTTTCGCTCTATGCAAAATTCGACATCGCCAAGTGGTGGACTTTGCAGATGAACCACGGCTACAACTATCAGCAATACGCGCAACAAGCCGGCCTCAATAACAGTCGCCTCATCGGTCATGAATACAGCCTCTGGCTTAATAGCTCGTTCAAGTTTTGGAAAACCGCCTCGCTCGAAGTGGGCGGCTGGATGAACACCGGTGGCGTGTTTGCCCAAGGGCGCGGCTTCCCCTCCGGTATGCTCAACGTGGGTTTGAAAAAAACTTTCCTCAACAACAAACTTATTATCAACATCTCCGGTCAAAACCTCGCCAACACCATGAACTTTCGCTGGACGGTAGAGAACAACCCGCTATTCGCCCGAGGCAAATGGCACGTGCTCAGCCGCCATATGTTCGTGTCGGTCACCTACAACTTCGGCTCCGGCAAAAAATATAAACGCAACGAAAAAGACAACAACGATCGCCTATCTGGCGGTGGTGGAAGAGGGTGATATTTTATTTAAAACAATTTCATCGTCATACTAATTACTTCTCACTACCTCAACAGGCTCTGGAGTAACATTAGCAGTGGCGGGTTGTTGCTGGATGATGTAACTACTTGGCGTATAAAATTGGCTATACCATTGGCGCATTTTTATGATAGGGCCATCGCCTTTTACGAGTAGTGGTTTAGTGGCAAAGTTTTTTTGCTCCCAAATGTTGATGTCATCGTGAAACTGAGCTGAGGCTTCACCCAATAGATATTTGATGGCGAGATTCCAAGTTCCTTTAGGAGCATAGACATAATCATCCATACGCACTTTGAGTAAACCCAACGGAGTGAAAGTTTTGACGAGGAGCATGTTGCCTACTTTGGTGGAAAATTGGAAAACCAAAAACCCGGGGCCGTAAAAAGTAACTACTGCTTTGCCACCTGCGTGGGGGATAATCTGGTCATTGTGTTTCCATGCCAAGTCAGCAATGTTGGTGAAGCTGGCCATGTGTTTTTCGTGGCCTTCACTGAAGGTGATTTCGACTTGGTGTTTTACATTTACCAACTCTTTGAAAAGCGGGATAGTGATTAGATTGTGTACGTAACTAAAGTGAGCGTAGTCAGCTCCGTTCTCTGCAAAATCTTGAAGATGTATGCGCAGAACATCTGACGTTTTTGAGTGAAATTTATATTGCTCTAACTCTTTTAAATAGCCATCCGTGTGCCATGAAGGTGCTTCACCTTCGGCATGATACCAAACGAGCACCAAACCCCAATTTTCTTTTATTGTCCAAGTCTTTGCTGCTGCCTGTGGTGGAATTTTATCGCAATAAGGAATGTGCGCACACTGGCCGTTAGCATCAAACTCCCAAGCATGAAACGGGCAAACGAGGTGATTGCCTTTTACTTTGCCGTTAGATAAGTTAGCATTCAGATGCGGGCAGTAAACGTCCATTACACCTACCACGCCATTCTCTCCGCGAAACACTGCAAACTTTTGTCCCAAAGCATCCACTTGAATGACTTGCCCTTTTTTGACCTGGTCGGAACTGCACAAACTAAACCAACCATTCGGATAAGGAGGCGGATAATTAGCAGCGCGTTCTTTTTCATACTCCGGGTCAAAATCGAGCTTGGCACGGACGCGAGGTTTGAGGAAAATGAGGTAATAAAACACAGCCAAAACTGCGACTAACAGCAGCAAAAAAACAGCAAAAATTTTGAGCAACATGAAACTCTTTTACGTTGTAAAAACTTAAAAGTAAAAATGATTTTGATAAGTTGTTTACTAATGCTTAAGCAGCGGAATGTTCGCTATTATAAAGTAAGAATAAAGCTAAAAAATAACGCTACTTAAACCTCTTCCCATCCAACTTCAACCATTCAAGGGCGTTTTGATAAAGCAATTTATCTTTGATGGATTGACTCACATTCAGTTCGTTAATTTCGGTGCCGGGCACTGCCTCTCCGAGCGGAAAAGGATAGTCGCTACCGAGGCAAATTTTGTCTTCGCCTACAAGGTCAATCACGTATTTCAGAAAGTTGACATCATGAATAAGCGAGTCAACATAAAACCGCCCGAGGTAGTCGCGGGGGTTTACGTCATTGTCTAGCGCAGTCAAATCGGGGCGCACTTTATAGCCTTGCTCGATGCGCCCAATCGTAGAAGGAAACGAACCGCCACCATGGGCAAACGCAATGCGAAGTCGAGGAAACTTTTCGAATATTCCACCAAAAATCATAGAGCAAATAGCGCGCGAGGTTTCGGCTGGCATACCCACTAACCATGGCAACCAATACTTGCTCATTTGTTTCGTGCCCATCATGTTCCATGGGTGAACAAAAATGGCCAAATCCAACTCCTGGGCTGCTTCGTAGATGGGAAAAAATCGAGGTTCATTTAGGTTAATGTCATTTACATTGCTACCAATTTCTATGCCCACCAAACCCATTTTTTTACAGCGGTCCAATTCTTTCACCGCCAACTCTGCGCTTTGCATCGGAATGGTAGCCAAGCCGATAAACTTGGTCGGATAGCGCTCAATGATTTCGGCAATATGATCATTCAAAAAGCGAGACGTGTCGAGTGCATGCTCGGGCTTTGCCCAATAGTTAAACAAGACCGGAATGGTAGACAATACTTGCACATCTACGTGTGTATGTTCGCAGTCATGCAAACGTGCCTCTGCGTCCCAACAGTTCGATTGAATTTCACGAAAGAACTCATCGTCTTTCATCATTCGTGCGCAACAAGGTTTATGATGTTCGAGATGGATAAACCCTCCATAACCAAACTTCTCGCTCCAGCGCGGCATGTGTTCGGGAATGATGTGCGTGTGAA
>CANGXE010000285.1 GCA_947457525.1 Bacteroidota bacterium
GCCATTAAAAAAGTAATCTTCGAATAATATTTCTCTCTTCAACCCAAATCCTTAAACCCCGGACAACACGTTCGGGGTTTTTGTTTTTATGAGCTTATAGATTGATTGTGGTGAACAATTTCCTCTTTACATTATCCAATATCTTTTTACACTTGCAATACGATGGAGTGGATACATAAAATTTGGTTAGTAGCAGCAGCAACCCAAGTTGTTTATTATCTTCTTGTGTTCTTTCGTCTCAACTTCTTGCGCACTAAGATAAGAGAAGGGGAGTGGCAGCCGCCTGTGAGTGTGGTCATTTGTGCTCGAAACGAAGCAGAGAATCTTAAACGCTATTTGAAAGTGGTGCTCATTCAGCAATATACGCAGTATGAAGTGATAGTAGTGAACGACCAAAGTACAGATGATACTATAGATGTACTCGTTGACTATTATCAACGCAACCGAAATTTGAAGATTGTAAATATTGCTACAACTGAAACTAAGGACTTGCCTGGAAAAAAATATGCACTCTCGAAAGGTATTGCAGCAGCTTCTTTTGATACAATTGTGGTGACTGATGCCGACTGCCGTCCGGCCACTACTCATTGGCTGTCGAAATTGGTGACGGCCTATATGGACGACACTAATGTAGTCTTAGGACATTCTCCATTTGAGCGGCAGACCGGTTGGTTGAATAAACTAATTCGTTATGAAAATTGCATAACTGCGATGCAGTATTTCGGTTGGGCAAAGTTGGGTATGCCCTACATGGGAGTAGGACGAAATATGTCTTACAAAAAAGAAGTTTTTACCACCTTCGATGGTTTTGCAAAGCATAAAGATTTACTCTCCGGTGATGATGATTTGCTCATCAATAAAATGGCTGATGGACGAAACACAGAAATCTGCTTGGATAAAGATACGTTTATGTACACCGTTGCTCAACCTACTTGGAGTAAATGGCTGGCGCAAAAAAAACGTCATTTACGATCGGGCTTTGCCTATAAGCTACATCATCAACTGGTGTTGTTTCTGTTTGCGTTAACGAAGTTGTTGTTTTATGCTCTGTTGCCTATAGTGTTTTTCACTATGCTGCCCAAAAGTGTGGTAGTTGTGATTGTTGGTGGTGTTTTAGCCGCACTTCTTTTATCTACTATCTCCACCTACAAGAAGCTTGGTTCGGCAGATTTGTGGATACTATCGCCTTTGCTGGATGTTTTCTATTCATTTTATTTAGTCTTGATTTTTTTCTTAATATTGTTACAACCTAAAGACCAGTGGAAGTAAACGGAAAATTTTCAGCACGCGCATTAGAAGACCTCGACTTAGTGGCCAAAGCCAGAGAGGGCGACCAAGTGGCTTTTGATAAGTTGATGACTCGCTATCGCGAATCGATATTCTTCATGGTCCTGAAGATGGTCCACAATCGTGATGATGCAGATGATTTAACTATTGAAGCATTTGGTAAAGCCTTTCAGAACATTGCCAACTACTCAGCAGATTACGCCTTCAGTACTTGGTTATTCAAAATAGCAACTAACAATTGTATTGACTTTATTCGCAAGAAAAGATTGCAGACTACTTCTATTGAGCAAAGTCGTAAAGGCGATGATGGAGAAGTAGTGCCGATTGCAGTGCGTGACCACAACCCCGACCCTGAAGAGGCGATGGTGAAAGAGCAACGTGCCGCCAAAATTAGAGCAGCCATTGAGAAACTTAATCCCAAATATCGCTCGCTGATTGAGTTGCGCTATTTAGATGAGTTGTCATACGAAGAGATAGCTGAAAAATTAGACTTACCACTCGGTACAGTTAAAGCACAATTATTTCGCGCCAAAGAGATGTTGTATAACGCCTTGAAAGATACCAAAGAGAAGTATTAATACTTTGCCCGGCTTTTTATGCAACTCATTCAAAAGTATTTCCCAGATTTAACTCCTCGCCAACTCGAACAGTTTGCGGCATTGGATGGACTTTATCGCGATTGGAACGAGAAGATAAATGTGATTTCGCGCAAAGACATTGATTATCTCTACGAGCATCATGTGTTGCACTCCTTGGCCATAGCTAAATTTATTCAATTTAAGAATGCGACAAAGATTATGGATCTCGGCACAGGCGGAGGTTTTCCGGGTATCCCTTTAGCGATTATGTTTCCGAAGTGTCGATTTCACTTAGTAGACAGCATTGCCAAAAAGCTGAAAGTGATTGATGCAGTGAGTGAAGCATTAGAATTAAAGAACGTGTTTACGTTTCACAGTCGCGTGGAGCAGATGCCTTACCAATATGATTTTATAGTTACTCGCGCTGTGGCACAATTGTCAGATCTTCTGGCTTGGACAAAAGGCAAGTCGTTGTACAAAGACCAAAATGCACTGCCGAATGGTTTGATTGCTTTGAAGGGCGGTGACCTAGCGGCAGAACTTGCAGCAGCGGAGGCTAAACTAATCAAGCAATTACCATTGTCAGTATTCTTTAAAGAAGATTTTTTTAAAGATAAATCGCTCGTTTACGTTAAGCTGTAAATATATCTCGTTTAAATACTTTGCGCTAGTGTTGGAATTCTCTATATTCAACTATTCATTTAGCGAATATTAAGCCTTTGTGAAATCATTGTTTCAATTAGTGAAGTCCCTAGACAAAAGTGAGAAGCGCTACTTTAAGCTGTTTTGTCAAAAGCATGTGATTAATGGAAGCAACAATGATGCTGAACTTTTTGATGCCATCGTTTCACTCAAGGAATTTACGGAAGAGTCTTTAAGAGCAGCATTGAAGAATGATAAGATTATCTCCAATCTAAGTGTCTATAAACACATCCTATATCGGAATATATTAAAATCTTTAAATGCATATCATTCTTCTCGAACCATAGAGGATGAGATATTGGATTTATATAAATCGTCAAAGGTATTGTATGAAAAGTGTTTGTATCAAGATAGCAAACGATTGATAGAGCGCGCCAAGAAATTGGCTTATGATAACGAATGTTTCACTTTGTACTTATTGCTGGCCGAAGCCGAGAATGGATTGCACAATCGCCATTTTGACGTGGACGATTACAAGGCGGTGGTCATTGACGGTATGGAGCAAGATAAGAAAGTAGTAGAGCAAGTCAAAAAC
>CANGXE010000286.1 GCA_947457525.1 Bacteroidota bacterium
TTGCGGCTTACCCGAAGTTGAGTTGCCATGGACGAAAAATTGAAGTGCCGAATAAATGGGGCATAATGCAAGATGTTTTTTGTCCGACCGATAGCACCATCATCTTTCTCAAAAATGTTCTAGATGAAATGGTAGAATTGTTTCCCGGACCTATTTTCCATTTAGGTGGAGACGAAGTGCCGAAAAATCAATGGAAAGAGAGTTCCTTAGTGAGCGACCGGATAAAGAGCAATGGATTGAAAAATTATGAGCAAGTGCAGCACTATTTTATGCATGAGCTAACGGCACATTTAAAAGCAAAAGACAAAGCAGTAATTGGCTGGGGAGAAGTAGTGCGAGGTGGTTTGAGCGATAGTTTGATAGTGATGAGTTGGCGAGGAAAATTTGCCGGTATCAAAGCCGCTAAAATTGGCCATCCGGTGATTATGGCTTCGCGCTTTTCTTGCTATTTTGACTATCCGCAGTCTTGGAAAGAAAAAAAGTCAGCATGGTGGATGACAAGGACAACACTCAGGAAAGTTTATCGTTACACGCCCACTGCAAAAACTTTAACTAAAGAGCAAAATAAACAGGTGATGGGTGGTGAAGGTACTCTATGGACTGAATATGTGGCCACTGAAGCGCAATTGTTTCACCAATTGAAACCAAGGGTAAGCGCATTATCAGAAGCTTTTTGGGGCACAAACACCAACTACAAGCATTTTAAGCAGCGTCTTTTTAAAAAATAGCCCTTTATTTCCAACTTTCTCGCCCAAGTTTTTACTACTTTGCACCTGCAAATGAGTTGTTTGCATATATAAATTGAGCGAGAATGAAAATTGCATTTCACGGAGCGGCAAGAATGGTGACGGGTAGTAAACATTTGTTAACTCTGGATAGCGGGTTTACGATTTTGTTTGATTGCGGCCTTTTTCAAGGCAATCCTCGCGAGGCCGATGAGTTAAATCGCAACTTTGGATTCGACCCGGCCGAGGTCGATGTACTATTATTATCACATGCACACGTTGATCATTGCGGACTTATTCCTAAGTTAGTAAAGGATGGATTTAAAGGGAAAGTATACTGCACACCGGCTACACTAGACTTAGCGACTATTTTGTTGTTAGATTCTGCACACATTCAAGAGTCGGACATTAAGTATCACAATAAGAAGAGAGTAAAGCGAGGCGAATCAATATTAGAACCGCTTTATACTACAGATGATGTTAACGCTGCATTACCTCGATTTCAATTAGTGGAGTACAACGAATCGTTTTCACTCAACAACCAAGTAGAGGTTCGATTTACGGACGTAGGGCATATTATTGGTAGTGCAGCTGTACATCTTACTATAAATGAAAATGGGAAGCGAACTCAACTCACTTTTAGTGGAGATGTAGGTAGATACAATGATGAGTTGCTGCGCTCACCTACTACCTTTGAGCAGGCTGATTATATAATTTTAGAATCAACTTATGGCGATAGTTTACATGAAGATATCGCCCTCAGCGACAATAAACTACTTGACATAATTGTAGATACTTGCTTAAAGAAAAAAGGTAAGTTGGTGATACCTGCATTTAGTGTGGGCAGAACTCAAGAATTGATTTATGCGCTCAATCGCCTAGAGATTGATAAACACCTACCGGATATAGATTTCTTTGTAGATAGTCCGCTTTCTATAGAAGCCACGGAGGTGATGAAAGCGCATCAAGACGAATTGAATGATAAGTTTCATGCTTTTTTAAAGAAAGATAAAGCTCCTTTTGATTTTAAGCGTTTGCATTATATTGAACGAGCAGAAGATTCAAAGGCACTCAATCTTCATAAGTCACCTTGTGTGATTATTTCCGCATCTGGCATGGCCGATGCCGGAAGGGTGAAGCACCACATCAAACACGTTATTGGCGACAGACGCAACACCATTTTGTTGGTTGGCTATTGCGAACCCAACTCACTAGGAGGAAAGTTGAAGCGCGGCAACAAAGAGGTCACTCTCTTTGGCGATGTATTTTTTGTAAATGCCGAAATCAAGGAAATGCGCAGTATGAGTGCCCATGGCGACTATGAAGATTTATGTCAGTTCATTGCTTGTCAAGACAAAGAGAAAGTGAAGAAAATGTTTTTGGTGCATGGCGAATACGATGTGCAAGAAGTATTTCGAAGTCGATTGATTAAAAAGGGTTTTGGCGATGTAGAAGTACCCGCTCAACATCAATCGTTTGAATTATAAATTATGTTGAGGAGAAATTTAGAAATATTCACAGGCTTAATAGCAGTAAGTATTGTTTTTTTGATGGAAGCACAGGCTCCATCGGGTGTCTTGTTGGCTTGTGGATATGTAGTGGCTGTTATAGCTACGTTCTACGCAAAACATCAGTTTACTACCTACATAGTTGCTATTGCTTCATTGGTTGCTTGTATGATTTCTTTATACTTTATGCATCTGGATACTGACCGATTAGTTAATTTCATCAATCATAGTTGCGCTACTGTTGGTGTATTGTTTTCTACGTATTTTGTAATACAAACTAAACAAATCAGACAAAGTACGGATGGCTATAGTTTGCAGATGAATTCGCTCTTCGCCAACGCCACTGAAGGAATTATTTTATCCAACCGAGCCGGAATAATTGCTTTGATAAACCCCATGGCAGAGCGAATGTTTGGTTATGCTAAAGGCGAGTTGATTGGTCAAAACATCGATGTGTTGCTACCTATGAAATTTAAGCAGAAGCACCAAGCATACAGAAATTCTTTTCACGAAAAACCGGTGAATAGAACCATGGGAGCCGGTAGGGATTTATTTGCGAAGCGAAAAGATAACTCAGAGTTTCCGGTAGAAATTAGCTTAAGCCATTATACGCAGAATGAAGAAGCTTATGTCATTGCGTTCATAATAGACATTACCATTCGTAAACAGAATGAACTAACATTGGTTGCGCAAAAAAAAGAACTAGAAGCGATTAGTGAAGAAATCAAACAACTAAATACTGAGTTAGAACAGAAAGTAGCCGACCGTACTACCATGTTGCGCGAAACTTTGGCCCAGTTGGAAGTATCTAAAGATGAACTCGCTGAGGCTTTGGAGAAAGAAAAAGAGTTGAGTGATTTGAAAA
>CANGXE010000287.1 GCA_947457525.1 Bacteroidota bacterium
GCATCAATAAACCATTTAGCCGAATCTATTTTTTGCTTGATGAATTGAATGGCTTCGCGTTGCTCTTTGCTTTTGAGCTTTGCTGTTTTGTATTCGCTCACCATTTCTTTGAAATGATTGCTGATGCGCAGTTCGGGGGCATTGGCTGAGCTGAGGGTGAGCACCAGTTCGCCACCGTTGTTGGTCAAAATAAAATCGGGCACTATCATGTAGTGTTCTCCGCCACTGGTCGAAAAAGCGCTGCCCGGCTTAGGGTTCAGGTGAACGATTTCGTCCACCACACCCTTAAGCGTTTCGCTGTCGATGTGCAAGGCGCGCTCCAGCTTTTCGTAGTGCTTTTTGGCAAATTGCTCAAAGTATTTTTCAATCACTTTGATAGCCAGTGGGGTGTAGATAGTCGGGTCTTCTTTGCGCCTTAACTGAATGAGTAAACACTCTTCGAGCGAGCGAGCGCATACCCCCGGTGGATCAAGCTTTTGTACCTGCGAAATAACCAACTTCAATTCATACTGATCGCACTGTATGTTTTGGCGAAAAGCTAAGTCATCAATCATGGCGTCTAGCTCTCTGCGCAAATAACCGTCATCGTCCAAGCTGCCGATGATGTGTAGCGCAATGACTTGCTGCCGCTCGTCTAGATCGAGCATGTTAATCTGCGTTTCTAAGTATTCGTGAAACGTAGAGGCTGTGGCTACGGGTATTGTTTTTTTGTCATCATCCGGGTCGTGAAACTCGTTCGGGTCGTTGGTTTTGTAATCGGCCACGCCCTCATCGTCTTCGTCATAGTAGTCACTCATGTCCACATCGTCCTCTACCGTAAGATCCTCTTCTTGGTCTGGCTCAGCGTCTAGGCTGTCTTCGGTGGTTTCCGGCTCGGGAGCGGTATCGCCCTCTGGTTCAAAGTCCGCCAACTCATCATCGTGGTCTTCGCCCTCGTCTAGGGCGGGGTTGGCTTCGAGTTCTTCTTTGATGCGCTGTTCGAGATTGGCCGTAGGTATCTGCAACAGTTTCATGAGTTGAATCTGTTGGGGCGATAGCTTTTGTAAAAGCTTTAGCTGAAATCGTTGATTGAGCATCAAGGCAAATATGAAAATATCTGATGGGAAAACAATTCTCCGCTTCAATTCTTTGTGGTTAATGTATATTGGAAGGCGGAATATTCTTTGGGTAAATGAAAATCCTTAAGCACATAGTAACTCTCGCTTTCGGCTTTCAGAGAAGAAATGGTTAGTTATATTCGCACCTCGTTTTATTTTGCTTCATTAAGAGACGGAGTATTACGGGAAAGATAATTCAAGGTAAAAGATAAAGTGATTGACTATGACACGCATACAAGATTTGGCGGCTCATGTGGGCCAAGCGGTGGAACTGAAAGGCTGGAACGCGCAGAAGCGCGACAGCAAGGGATTGGTGTTTATGACATTTAGAGACGGAACGGGTTTTTGCCAGGCGGTGATTAACCTAGAGGTGGTGGGCGAGGCGTCTTTTGAAGTGGCTAAACGCTTGCCGCAGGAGAGTTCGTTGGCGATAAAGGGCACGGTGATTTGCGATGAGAAGCAGGTGGGCGGTTATGAAATACAGGTAACAGCGCTGACGGTGATAGCCGAAGCGGAAGATTATCCGATTACGCCCAAAGAGCATGGGGTTGATTTTTTGATGGACAACCGTCACCTTTGGCTGCGCAGCCGCAGACAGTGGGCGATTATGCGCGTGCGCAACCGCATCATTTTTGCTATTCATGAGTTTTTTCAAGGCAAGGGTTTTGTGCAGATGGATGCGCCTATCTTTACGGGCAATGCGTGTGAGGGCACGACTAACTTGTTTGAGACAGATTACTATGGCGAGCCGGCTTATTTATCGCAGTCGGGGCAGCTCTATGGAGAGGCGATGGCGATGGCGCAGGGCTTGATTTACACGTTTGGTCCTACGTTTCGTGCCGAAAAATCGAAGACGAGAAGACACTTGTCGGAGTTTTGGATGATAGAACCCGAAATGGCGTTTTATGACCTGAAGATGGACATGGATTTGATTGAGCAGTTTGTGCAGTCGGTAGTGGGTGCGGTGTTGAGCAGCTGCGCAGAAGAGTTGAAGGTGTTGGAGCGCGACACTAAGTTTTTGGAGAAAGTGCAGTTGCCGTTTATCCGTATGAAATATGAAGACGCGGTGAGTGTGATATTGGGCGAGAAAGAAGTGAACGGACGCACGTCTTTTGTGATGTTGGATGAGGAGAAAGCGAAACTGGTGGACGAACAGAAAGCCGTGGAGCAAGATATAGCGGAGCGTGAAGCGAAGATTAAGTCGGGCGAATTGAAGAAAGGGGAAATCAATTTCAACCAATCTAAAGTAGATAAACTAAAGGGACAACTGACTGACATAGCCGAACGCCAACAGGCCGTGGAGCAATGGATCAGTAGCGCGAAGAACTTTAAGCGTGGAGATGATTTTGGGGGAAGCGATGAAACGGTGTTGACCAAAATGTTTGGACAACCGGTGATGGTGTACAACTGGCCGCAAGCTGTGAAAGCGTTTTATATGAAAGAAGACGAGGAAGACAAAGGCTACGCCAAAGGCGTGGATTTGTTGGCACCGGAGGGCTATGGTGAGGTAGTGGGCGGAGGCGAACGCGAAACCGACATCGAGCGCTTGAAAAGCAAAATCATCGAGCATGAATTGCCGATGAGTGCTTTTGAGTGGTATTTGGATTTGCGCAAGTTTGGCAATGTGCCGCACTCAGGTTTTGGTCTTGGTTTAGAGCGCTTGGTAGCCTGGATTTGCGGCTTGCAACACATCCGCGAAACGATACCATTCCCGCGTTCTTACGGCCGTTTGCTGCCTTAGTGAGTTGAGGTTTTTTGCTATCTTGCTTTTCAATCTGCTCCGTCTGAACTATGGATTTTATTAAACGAACACTTCCCATTTTGCTCGGCATTTTTTTGCTGTCGGTGTTGGTTCGTTTGCCGCAGCTCAATCGTCCATTGGCGGGGCATCATGAGTTCTGTACGGCAGAAAGTTTGCGGGTGATGCAAATTTGGTATGACAACGGTATTGAAAAGTACAGGTTCAACCCCGTGATGACGTTTAACCACGAGGC
>CANGXE010000288.1 GCA_947457525.1 Bacteroidota bacterium
CACCATTCGGAAACTGCAATCGTTCATTTTCATAAAACTCGGGGTGAATATCTACACCGCCCGTCAGCACAATGCCGTCACAATCTTCCACGGCATCCCACACCTCATCGCTGCTGTGTTTCTCCCAATGCAACTCTACAATTTCTATATTATAGGCTTCGCCTAAAATCCACTTGGGGTAGTTGGCATATCTGGTTTCTGAAAAGGTCAGTCCTATCTTTATTTTTTCCATATTCAATATTAATCATATGCCAACTAAAAACGAAAAAGGCTAACCCGAAGATTAGCCTTTCTCAAAAATCATTGTGTTGAAACTATGCTGTAGTATCTTCAACCGAAGCATCAGCAGCATTTTTCTTTACTGACTCAATGCCGTTTAAACAAGCAGCTTTGGTGGTGTAGCCTTCACTGGCTAAAATGTCTTGACCGTTTCCGGCTTTCAAATTGAATTGATACTCTCCGTTAGTACGAGTTTTTACTACAAATTTTCCCATGTTGTTTCAAGTTTTTTGGGTGATGGAATAATTTATTTTAGCAGTTACAATGCCATTTTAAACAAATGATAAAAATCATTTCTGCTGACCGGCTTCGGATTGTTCGGATGGGCAAAATCAGCAAACGCCAAGTCCGCCAAAGTCTCCAAGTGCTCTTCTTTCACACCAATGTCGCGCAACTTGTGCGGAATGTTGATGGTCGAGTTTAACTCAAACAAATAATTCACTACGCCTTCTCCTGTTTCATTTTTCAACTCTAAGGTGCGCGCTATTTGACGAAACTTCGCTTCAAATCCTTCGATGTTGAACTGCATACCGTAAGGAATGTTTACCGCATTGGCCAAGCCGTGGTGGGTGTCGAGCAAGCTGGATAAAGGATGTGCCAGAGAATGCACTACGCCTAGTCCCTTTTGAAAAGCAATCGCGCCCATCATAGAAGCCAACAACATTTTTGAGCGAGACTCTACATCCGGTTTTAGCACCGCTGTTTCCAGCGACTCTGAAATCAAGCGCATGCCTTCTAGCGCAATGCCATCACAAATCGGATGATAGTTCTTCGCCACATATGCTTCCATGTTGTGGGTGAGTGCATCCATGCCCGTGGCGGCTGTGATAAAGGCCGGCAACTCCATGGTCAACATCGGGTCGGCAAACACGATTTTTGCCAAAAGCTTTGGCGAGAAAAGAATTTTCTTCTGGTGCGTTTCGTCATCGGCAATAATCGCGCTGCGGCCTACCTCGCTTCCCGTGCCCGATGTGGTGGGAATGGTGATAAAGTGCGGCACATCGTTGGTCACATACACATCGCCACCAATCAAATCGTCATACTTAAATAAATCTTCGCGGTGATTGATACGCAATAAAATCGCTCTAGCCACATCTAGTCCTGCTCCTCCGCCTATACCGATGATGCAATCTGATTTGGCTTGGTCGTAAGCGTCTGCCCCTTTGTACACATCGCTCTTCACTGGGTTTTTGTGAATGTCGCTAAACACCTCTGCCGCAAAACCTTTTGCTTTTAAGTCAGCCACTATGGCTTTGAAAAAATCTAACTGCGCCACGTTCGGGTCGGTGACTACCAACGGACGGCTGATTTGATTAGCTTTTAAATAATCGGGAAGCTCTTTCACCACACCTGCTCCGAAGCGAATGGTGGTCGGGAAATTAAATTGTCGTATTTGTGTAAAATCCATAAGGCTGTTTTCGGCAAAGAAAACGAACGCCAACAGATTATGAAATGAAAGATGTAAACAGGTTTATTATTTCTTAAAACAGTAAGCCGATTTACTCAACTTATACTTCCGCTTGTCGGCTTTTCGGATAGTGATTTTTTCTAATTTAAACGGAGTGCCCATCATGCGAAAGTTGGGTGGAATTTTGCCTATCCAACCGGTGACGGTCGCCGCCAATCCATCAATTTTGTACTCTGACGGCAGGTTAGCCGAAATGTAGCGCGAGTTGGGTTTATCCAGCGGCACAAAAACCACGGTCTCTTTATCTTCCAAAATTTTTATGGTGGCTTTCCAGTTGACCATACGTTTTTCCCACTCAAAATCAGTTTGAGCTGTAGTAGCGCCAATGGCGAATAACACTAAGATGAACATCAAAACAGTTTTTTTCATAACGATGGATTTATTGATATCTAGTCAAATTGCTTGCCAAAGTAAGATTTTCCGATAGCAATGAGTGAGGCTTTCGCGGCTTTTTTATATTCGCACCATGAGTAAAGATAATTCAGCGAACAAAGCGGGTGTTTTTCAAGAAATAATCGCCCATTGCAAAGAATACGGTTTCATTTTTCAAAGTTCAGAGATATATGACGGACTTGGTGCGGTGTATGACTATGGTTCTTACGGCATCGAGCTAAAGAAAAACATACAAGACTACTGGTGGAAAAGCATGGTGCAGTTGAATGAAAACATTGTGGGGCTCGACACTGCCATTTTCATGCACCCCAAAACATGGAAAGCCTCCGGCCACGTAGATGCGTTTATGGACCCATTGATTGACAACAAAGACAGCAAAAAGCGATACCGTGCTGATGTGTTGATTGAAGACGCCATGGCAAAAATCGAAGACAAAATCGAAAAGGAAGTAGAAAAAACTGCGAAGAAATTTGGCGACAGTTTCGACCGAGCGATGTTCGTGCAAACCAACCCCAACGTGTTACGCAGCAAAGAAAAGTTGACCGCCATCGAAACACGTTTCAAAACGGCTTTGGAAGAAAACAACCTCGAAGAACTCAAACAAATTATTGTTGACTTAGAAATAGCTTGCGAGTTATCGGGCTCTAAAAACTGGACGGAGGTTCGTCAGTTTAACTTAATGTTCAGCACCGAAGTGGGTTCACTGGCCGATGAAGCCAGCACCATCTACCTTCGCCCCGAAACCGCTCAAGGCATTTTCGTCAACTTCCTCAATGTGCAACGCACCTCTCGCCAAAAGTTACCGTTTGGTATCGCGCAAGTGGGCAAAGCTTTCCGCAATGAGATTGTGGCTCGTCAGTTCATTTTCCGCACGCGTGAGTTTGAACAAATGGAAATGCAATTTTTTGTGCGCCCCGGCTCGGAGATGGAATGGTATGCGCACTGGAA
>CANGXE010000289.1 GCA_947457525.1 Bacteroidota bacterium
GGGATAGCTTTTAACCTCCGCTCGAGGTCTTCCATGTCGTTGTGCTTATAGCGCACTACATTGCACTGCAAGGATGCACTCATCAAGTTGCCCGCCACAATACTAGCATGGTTGTCTTTGTCGCTCAAGATATAGTCGCCTTTACTCGCCAAAGGGAAAATCACCCCTTGCCCGGCTTGAAAGCCTGTGCTGAAGAGCAAACCCGCTTCTTTGCCCATAAACTTGGCAATCTTCGCTTCTAGCTCAATGTGCAAATCAATAGTGCCGGTCAAAAACCGAGAACCGGAGCAACTCGTGCCGTATTTATGCAAAGCTGCCGTAGCCGCCTCAATCACTTTGGGATGCGTGGTTAAGCCCAAATAGTTATTACTGCCCGCCATCACCACTTTCTTGCCTTCCATCATCACCACCGGACCTTCGCTTTCTTGAATGGGGCGAAAGTAAGGGTAAATGCCTTTGCCTTTGGCAATGTCTGCTACATCGTAACTGTAACATTTATCAAAAAGAGCCATTCGTTTTTATTTCGTTATTCAATTGAAGGCGAAAGATGAGAATATTCTAGTGAAATTTTCGCTAAAGCAATTTTTCGGGCTGTGGAAAACAAATATTAAAGGCTAGCGAGCACCCGTAATGAACTTCAGTTTCTGGGGTACCACGCTTATCTTCAAAGGCGTAAACCCTACAAATTCTCCGTCCATATCTATCGGAATTGGCCGCTCGGAGCAGGTGATTTCTATGGTTTTAGCGGTGGCATAGTTCACCTCGGGGTGGTTTAGCGGTTTACACTTCTGAATGTTGGGTAAATTTTTGAGATAGTCCAGCAGGCTAACGTCCCCTATGCTCACGGTGTTTAAAAATCCATCGGTCGGGATGGCGTTTGGGGCTACGCCCAAACCGTTTCCGAAATATTTTCCATTGGCTACACAAAAATTCATCACCCTAAACTGCTTCGTTATGCCATCGGCAGTTACCTCGATGGGCAAGGACTTGTAACCCAAGAGCGTAGAAATGATATAGTACTGATAGGTCAAAAATGGCCCAAACCATCTTTTCGATGCATATAGCTTTTCGGCTATGTCTCCACCCATGCCCACGTCCGTAATATTGTTGTAATAACGCTGGGTGGTTTCTCCGGTGGGTGACACAAACTCCGCCAAACCCAAATCAATCGTTTGATGGCTATCGGTCTTTATCCATTCAAGCAAGGTGGCCTTATCTGCGGTTGCGCCTATGGTTTTCGCAAAATCGTTTCCGCTGCCCATCGGCAACACGCCCACCCGTACCTCTGTGTTGCCCGCTTCTATTACTCCATTAATCACTTCGTTTAGCATACCATCTCCGCCCACACTCACCACCACATTTGCCCCATTCTTTGCTGCATTTTTCGACAACAAAATGGCATGTTGATACCGCTCCGTAAAAGCAAACGAGCAACCGAAACCTACTCTACTGCAAGCCAAGTTGAGCTGCATCTTTAACTCCTTGTGGCTCGCCAATTTCCCATGTAAAATAAAAGCTACTGTTTTCATGCGCGGCTAGATGGTGTTAATCCCATTCAGTTTACATAACCAGCCCAGATGACCTGCGTGCGTAGCTTCATGGCGGATGGCGTGTTGCAGCATCACGAGCTTACTTTTTTTGTCGCCAAACTGCATGCCTAGTGCATTGTCCTCGTTCAATGCTTCATCGCTCAAAGCGCGGATGGCTTCCATCGCTGATTGATGGATTTTTTTGCGCTCATCAAGCACTTGCTTGAGCGAAATGCTTGTGTCGTGAAAAGTGCCGTCACTGCCCAAGCGGTAATGATTGAGCCAATCGGCTACTTCTTCTTTGATGCCCAAGGCTTTCAGCACCAGCAGATGCTCGCTCCAACACAGGTGAGCGTTGATCCAAATCACGCTGTTTAACTTCTGCTCATTCACTTCCCATTCTAGGTAAGGGTCAATCTCCTTCAACTGCGAATTATAATATTTCACGAGGCCATGCGCCATTTCGTAGGTGTCGGCCAGCAACTGCACGTTTGTCATCCCTGTTTATTTTGAAAATAAATATAAAAGAAAATGCCTTGGGTCAAACCATGGTTAAACAATACAAAACCACAAGACAAGATATAATTTAATCCTAAAACAAAAAGAGCAGATCGAAGTCTGCTCTTTGCTTATTTGTTTGTTGTTGACCTATCGGAGCAAGGTGACCGTTCCGCTTTTCTTCACTTCGTCACCGTTGGTGAGTTTGCCGGTGAGGATGTAGCCGTAGGCTCCGATGTCGCATTTCTTTTCGCCAAACTCGCCATTCCAACTGTAGGTTTGGTTGTTGGACTCAAATACTTTTTGCCCCCAACGGTTGAACACTTGCATATTGTACTCTTTGAAGAAGACGCCTTTAGGCAAGACAAACACATTGAAGTTGTCGTTCGCTCCGTCACCGTCCGGTGAGAAACCGGAAGGGATAAGCACTTGAGCCAAAGTGTCGGTGTTTTGTTCTGTTACTTTAAAATAAGCCACTACCGTGTCGGGATATTGCACATTGATAAACACGATTGGTTGGAGTTCGTTTGGTGTAGGAGTGTGGTAAATGAAATCGTAGCGATCGAAGGCATAGGTTTTTGCACCGCTCGAAGCGTTTACGGTGTTGCCTGTTGCTTCAAAATCTACATTTGTTCCACTTTCAAACAAGAAAGAGTAAGGGTAAGAAGGCGGAGTCAAGCCTGCTACTTTTACATCGCCCGCAAAGATGTTTGGCTTCACGTCTACCACGATATTGAAGCTATCCGGTGGAATGGCATTATAGTACACATAGACCGTGTCATTTTGTTGCACGTTGAAGTTCATCGGATTGGCATTCGCATTCGGTAACGGATTTTGGAAAACTACGTACCAATTGGCAAAAGTAAATCCGGCATTTGGATTAGCGGTGAAATTCAAGTTGGTGTTTTGTTGAACTGTAACCGTAGATGGGAAGGTAGTATAATTAGTTCCATTAACTGTTACACTTCCACCCGTAGCCGGGAATGATTGTATTACTACATTATAGGTAGGAATGGCATCAAAATA
>CANGXE010000290.1 GCA_947457525.1 Bacteroidota bacterium
ATTTATATGAAGTATAAATAACCCCTTCAAACTCAATGCTAGTAAGGGTTTCAGCAATTCGCATTTTATCTACCCTCGGTCGATTTTTGGAAAATGTTGACAATAAATTTTTTAGGACAGTGACTTATCTTCATTTGTTAAAAAAATAGTCGATACTGAATTAAAATTTCCTAATCGTAATAAAAAGTAGTCCCCTTTCCGATTTCACTTTCAAACCATATCTCACCGTGGCAATCATTGTCATCTCACTTATATCGTATATCAAAAAAGGGATGAGTACTGCTATTATAAAGAAGTTCTCAGATTGCGATAGAGGACCAATGAAAAGCCCATTTAAATAGACTGCTAAATATGCTGTAAATAAATACATCATCCTTGATGCATTAGTTTTCCCTTTATAATTGAGGAGTAAAACGAGGATACAAACCAAGCCAAGCAATAATGTAGCTCCCATCCAATACCACTGATCCCAAAAGAATGCTAAAATGGCATATAAAATCGAGCCGCCTAATGAGTTTAATGCAATGAAATTTGTGACACGGATATATTTTGCTGGTTGTAATGATGTACATCGTTCACTCCAAGATTCATCAATGATTGAATAGCAGAAAAGAAAAAGTTAGTGTCAGCAGCTTTAGGTGAACTAACTGACACATTCTGCATCATATTGCTACTAACTAAATCAAAATTTTTCTCGTTTGTTGACATTGATTATAAATTTGGCATACTTTTTCACATCCTTGTACAAACTTCAGCTATGAAAAGTTACAAATTATTTGGTCCAATTATGATAGGGTTACTCATTATAACTTCATGCAATGTAGCAAAAAATTATTTCAGTAATGGTGATTTTGAAAATGCGGTAACCGTTGCTGCACAAAATTTGCGAGCAAACAACAAACGCAAAACCGACATTATCGTTTTGGAAAAAGCATTCCGCATCATTCAACAACGTGATCTCAACCGAATTCAGCAGTTAAAACTAGAGGGAAATCCTAACAAATGGGAAGAAATTTATACGATTTATACTCGCATCAATCAACGTCAGCAGCTAGTGAAACCCCTTTTACCTTTGTTTGTCAAAAAAGAATTTAGAGATGCAGATATTCAGCTCGTAAATATTGATGCTGAACTAGCCGACTCGAAGAACAAAACTTCAGAGTTTATATATACCAATGGCTCTCAACTTTTAGCCAGTAAAAACAAAAGTGATATTCGCGCAGCACACGCTGAATTTACGGAGTTAGAAAGAATAAATCCTAACTACAAAGACACTCGCCTAAAAATAAATGAAGCACTAGAGAAAGGTGTTCAACAAATTTATATCAGCATAAAAAATGAAGCCAATGTAGTTTTGCCCAAAGATTTTGAGCAAGCCGTTACGCAAATAAACACCGCAGACCTCAACACTAGATGGCTTCGCTTTACCACCAACAGCAACACACCGCGCGACCACAGTATCATCATCTCACTTAAAATGATTGATGTTAGTCCAGAAAGAGTTAGCGACAAACAATACAAAGAGCAAAACACCATTCAAGACGGGTTTTACTACCCAAAAGACAAAAATGGAAACTTTCTTAAAGACAGTTTGGGCAACAAAATTAAAGAACCTAAAATGATTACTGTAGGTGCCTTAGTAAAAGAAACGCGTCAATACAAAACAGCAATAGTGTCCGGTGATTTTCAGTTTTTCGATATCAAACAAAATCAACTAGTAAAGTCTGTACCTTTCTCTGAAACAGTGGTTTTTGAAAATTTATTTGCCCAATTTCTTGGCGACCGAAGAGCGTTAAGTCAAGTTTCGCTCCGAAAAATTGGTGGCACACCACTTCCTTTTCCGGCAGATTTACAGATGATAATGGATGCCCATAGCTTTGTAAAAAACAGAGTTCAAGACAAAATCAGAGAGAACATCAACTTATTGATGAATTAAGTTGGGGTGCTATTTGTTAGGATTTGTAAAAATAACTTACCCAATTCAAATTCTCTATTATCTTTAAAATATAACTTTTTTGACTGCGTCTAATATAATCTAAACGACACAGAAAAAATGAGTTTCTCCGCCACAATGTCTTCAGAAATACAGAATGATTCTATTAGCGAAATCATCAACAAAGAACGCAGGCGTTTGCTTGAATTCATTCGCAAGCGTGTGCCTACGCAGCAAGACGCAGAGGACGTATTGCAAGATGTATTTTATGAGTTAGTCAACACTTACAGATTGATGCGCCCTGTGGAGCAAATGGCCTCTTGGCTTTTCACTGTGGCGCGCAATAAAATCACCGATCGCTATCGCAAGAAAAAGCCGGATTCTTTGGAAGACCACTTTGCTATTCGAGCAGGAGATGATGGTGATCGCTTAGATATTGCCGACTTTTTGCCTGGCAACATGAACTCGCCCGAAACTGAAATGATGCGTGCAGCTATTACCGAAGGACTAATGGTGGCATTGGAAGAATTACCCAAAGAGCAACGCGATGTGTTCATTATGCACGAAATAGAAGACAAAAGCTTTCAAGAAATTGCTGAGATAACCGGTGCAAACATCAATACACTTTTATCTCGAAAACGCTATGCTGTACTTTTTCTTCGTGAAAAGTTACAATCGCTTTATGATGATTTAGGACAATAAAATAACTGTATGAATACACCTTTAAAAATTGCCGGAATTGTAGCTCTTTTTGTATTAGGCTTTTTTGTGCTTGGCTTCGGTACCATGCACCTGTGGAATTGGATAATGCCCTATCTCTTCAAGTTTCCTACTGTAGATTTCAAAATGGCTATTGGCATGGTGGTGCTATCTAAAATCCTCTTGGGCGGCATTAGAATAAAAACAGCCCCTATCGGTCAACGAAAACTTTGGCGGGCTAAATGGGAAAGTATGAGCGATGAAGAGCGTCAAGAGTTTAAAACCAGCTTCGCTGAAAAATGTCGCACCAAATGGGGCAAAAACAAATAAGCTATTATTCATTCTGAAATTAGTAAATAAAAAAAGGCACTCCTAGGAGTGCCTTTTTTATGATTATGTTGTAGTTAAA
>CANGXE010000291.1 GCA_947457525.1 Bacteroidota bacterium
ATACTAATTTGACTTTTAATTGGAGTACATTTATTGGAACAGACGACCCGAATAGCACTAGACGATGGCAGTTTTTCAATAATTTGTATGCGCAGTTGAATTTGGGGAAGAAGTTGGGGGTGATTGCGGGGTTTGATGTGGGGATGCAGCAGCGCAGGAAGGGAAGCAAGGAGCAGGAGGTTTGGTATTCACCGGTGGTGATTGTGCGGTATGCTGTGAAGGAGTCATTGGCGTTGGCCTTGCGCGGGGAGTATTATTCGGATGCTCAGCACATTATCATTGGAGCAGTGAACGGTGAGCCTTTTAAAACAAGCGGAGTTTCATTGAACGTAGATTATCGGCCTGTGGATTTGGTTACTTGCCGCCTAGAGGGGAAATGGTTGAATAGCCGAGCGCCTATTTTTAGGCAGGGGAATGGTTGGGTGAATAATAACTTTTCTGTTATAGCCTCTATCGCCCTAAACATCACAAAACAAATCAAGTGATTAAAACTCCGGTGCGCAGCGCCAACCTTGGTCTTTGCGTTGGAGCAGTTCGGTGTTGTTTTGAGTTTGGGTGCCGCAGAATTTGTCGGAGCGGGTGGGGTTGGCATCAGTACACGTCCAGCCCAAGCCCGGAGACTGCAAGGAGTCTACATATTCAATAAAGTATTCTTCACCCAGGACATCAGAACAAACCAGTGCAGTGAGCGTAGTGTCGGGGTAAGAATATTGGCAAGAGACACAGTAGTTCACGCATTTGTAGCATTTTTCTTTGCATCCGGCTAGTAAGAAAGGGAGCGCCACACAGACGAGGAGTAGTTTTTTGAGCATAACGAAAACTAAGTTAGCCGAAAAAAAATAACAAACAAAGCGAATGTCTGTTTACTATTGCGACACGCCTTATGCACGATATAGAACCTTTTCACCTTTGGCGCGATGACTACATCGCTTCGGAAGATAAACTCTCCCCGTTTTATCGAAGGGAATACAGTGAGTTTCATTTTACGGACAAGATATATAACCATTACATTCATCCGCAGTGGGACAGCTTCGGCTCCAGCACACTTTATTGCAAAATTCTTTATGCGAACTATGAGCAGCAGTTGGTGGTGATAGAGCTGATGGGCGAATGGAACGATGCGTTGCACAATGACATCATGGAGCTGAAGCGAGGCATCATTGACCCGATGATTAAACAAGGTTTGGTGAAGTTTTTGTTGATAGGAGAAAACGTGTTGAACTTTCACGCCTCGGATGAACTCTATTTTGAAGAGTGGTGGGACGACATCAAGGAAGAAGACGGCTGGATATTGGGTTTAAATTTCAGACAACACATCATTGATGAAATGCAAGAACATCAAGTGCATAATTACGTACATATTGGTGCGCACTACAACGATATTCTCTGGCGAAAAGTGAAGCCGCACGATATGTTGGATTTCGCAGAAAACTTATTGCTAAAAAGCTTGGGGGCTTAGTGCACCAGATGGCGCATCATTTCATCGATGACTTGCTGCTTGAGGCGCGGCACGTCTTCAAGGCTCAAGCCTCGCGTGTCGATAGGTGTACTGTAATACAAATCTAAACGACCGGGTTGCAGGTGGATGCCATCGGGGTTGTTCAAGTCGCGCGGGTTCACTAAAGTCTGCACTACGATGGGCACTTGCGCCAAGATGGCGGCACGAAACGCTCCATCTTTAAATTCTTTTAAGGGTTGTCCGGTGCGATTGCGCGTACCTTCGGGATAGAGAAAAAGACTTTCGCCTTGCTTCAATGCGACCAACATTCGCTCGAAGGATTGCTCGCGGCTTTCTTTGTTTTGTCGGTCTACGACAATCGCCAACATCTTGACCATAAACCCAAAGAAGGGAATATACTTCACCTCCATCTTTGCCAAAAACTTGATGGGATGCGGCACCGCTGAGGCATTGGCGAGAATATCAATCTGCGACAAGTGGTTGGATACATAAATGTAAGTCGCTTCTCGCTTCACTAAGTCGGCACCATGAATATGTAAGCGAATGAGCATGAGCCGAAGCAGGAAAGGCGACACATAATGTGCATTAAACCAAATACAGCGCAACGCCATTTTGTTGCCTCCAAAGAGCAGCAGCAAAGCATAGATGGGCGTGAGGATGGCGACAATAGAAATGAAAGCCGAGAAGCCCCAAACAGCCCAGAGAAAATGAAAGATGGTGAAGAGAACTTTCTTCATGGTTTAATTCAATTCGCGCAAGTAAAGTTGGATAATATTTTCTAAGCCTAAATACAAACAATCACGCACTAGTGCATGACCGATAGACACTTCCAACAAGTCAGGAACATTGGCTTTGAAAAAACGAAGATTATCTAAGTTCAAATCGTGGCCGGCATTGATGCCGAGGTTCAGTTCTTTGCAAATCATTGAAGTTTCAGCGTAAGGTTGAATAGCTGTTTTTTTATCCCCATAAAAGTCATGCGCATAAGGGCCGGTATAAAACTCGATGCGGTCGGTGCCTACGGCTTTTGCGCCTTCTATCTTTGCTTTGTCGGGGTCAATGAAAAGCGATACTCGGATATTGTTTTTCTTCAACTCAGCAATCACTTCTGTCAAGAAATTTTTTTGCGCTAAAGTGTCCCAACCGTGGTCGGAGGTCAACTGACCCGGAGCATCTGGCACGAGCGTACATTGCGCTGGTTTCACTTCCAACACCATTTTCAGGAAATCGGGCGAAGGATAGCCCTCTATGTTTAACTCTGTAGTGACGATTTCTTTCAAGGCATACACATCGCTCCTGCGAATGTGGCGCTCATCCGGGCGAGGATGTACCGTGATGCCCTGCGCTCCATAGCGTTCGCAATCTCGGGCAAACTGCAACAGGTCAGGGATATTAGCGCCACGCGAGTTGCGGAGCAAGGCTATTTTGTTGATGTTGACACTCAGGTTGGCCATACGCTTATTAATTTATCCAAACGTAATTATTTCTGCTGTTTTTCAGTTGAAAAAATAATTTTTGAAAGTAGCATACTTTTAATGACATCTCTCCGTACTTTACACATCTAAAACACC
>CANGXE010000292.1 GCA_947457525.1 Bacteroidota bacterium
CAACCAAATGATTAAACTTTCTAGTAAACTGCTTTTGTGTTCTTCAATGATAATATTATTGTATTTCAATATTTTAAGTATGTCGTCTTCATTTTCTACTTGAGCATTGCAGTAACCGTATTGGATGGCTTCTTTCGTACTGAATGTGACGATTTTCCCGCGCTCTTTAATGCTGTCAATCTCCATGTTTTCATCTGTCATACCTTCAGCAATAAGCGGGTTTCGTCCGGTTTGTTCGGCTGTGGCGCGCATCTTTTTGCGCATGTAACTTTGGTATTTTTCGGGCATTAATTCACCTGTTTGGTTCACCACACTGGCCGCTCCGATGGTCGCCCCCGGGCGCATGTAGATGCTATCGCAGGCGATGGAAATCAAGGCTCCGGCTGATGCAGCATTGTTTCGGATAAAAACTAAAGTCGGGATTTTGGTTTTTAAAAGTGCTGTTCTGATGAGGTCGGCATCATCCACCAATCCACCATAAGTATCCATATCAATGAGAATATAATCTGCTTTTCGTTTTTCTGCTTCGGCAATGGCGGAGTTGGTTAAGCGCGTCACCGATGGACCGATTTCGGTATCAATCGTATACTTGTAAACCACTTTTTGCTGTGCGTTGCTGTTTATTAAACTGCACAGAATGAGCGCCAAAGTTGTTAGTATGTTTCGAGTATTTGATGTATAGGTCATGAGCGAATTTAACTTTGCGAGGTAAAATTAATCAAATAGCTATGAGAAAAGTTTTGTTGTCACTTTCTGCATTCCTTTTTATATTGACTGTTCAAGCGCAGGAGGTAACTCACCTAGTTAAACAAGGGGAATCGCTCTACTCTTTGGCTAAGAAACACAACACAACAATAGATGCAATAATCAAACAGAACAACTTGGGTGGCAATGGTATAAAAATCGGACAAAAGTTGATTTTACCCAATTCAACTAATGTTCCAGCGAAGACTGAAAGTCCTTCGGCTCCAACCGGTACAGCGGTTAAAGCACGGGTGCATACGGTAGTTAAAGGCGAAAGTTTGTACGCCATCACCAAAAAATATGGCATTACGCTCCAAGACTTGAAAGCCTGGAACAATATCAATGAAACTAATATTCAACCCGGCCAAAAACTAGTAGTAAGTAAAGTAGATCAATCGGCCATTTACAACCCATCGATGGAAAACAAGAAAGCCGAACTTAAGGAAGAGCAAGCCCCGGTTACACTGCCAACCGCTCGTCCGGCCGCTCCGACTGCTGCCTTAGTGGAAACGCCTGTGGAGCAACCGGTTGCGTTGAAAGAAATAACAAAATCTACCGAAAGTGAACATTGGCGAAATACTTCCATTTCTCCGGTAGATTATCCGGCCATTTTTTACCAATATCCCACAAAAGGACTGAAAATAAGCAAAAATAGAGGCGTTGCTAATTATCTTTTTGAAGCCACCTCGGGCAATCAGTTTTTGGCGTTTTACAACGGAGCAGAACAAGGTTCAGTTATTCGAGTAACGAATTTGCTTAGCCAGAAAACAATTTTTGTGAAAGTGGTAGGTAAACTACCCGCTGCAGATGCAAGCAATGATGTGATGGTTAAGCTCACCGCCAAAGCTGCAGAAGAACTCGAGGCCGCAGAAAACAAGTTTTTGGTAGAAGTATCGGCTTACACTGCACCGTAACGGCTTTTTTAAACCAATTAAATACCCACTTAAAATATGTTAGTAATTGAGTTTAAAATGTGGGTGATGTAATTATTTTTGTTGCTTACAAAAAAGCGTTGCGATGAACAATACCCCAGTTGATTATTTACCGATTTTAATGCAGTTTTTGTTTGCTGCCGGATTTGTTGGTGTCACACTTTTGGCTTCGAATTTTATTGGACCTAAACGCAGTTCTAAAAACAAAGACGCCAACTTCGAGTGCGGCATTGAGCAGCAAGGTAACGCCCGTATCCCCTTCTCTGTAAAATATTTTGTAGTGGCTATCTTGTTTGTCCTTTTCGATATAGAAGTAATTTTTATGTACCCGTGGGCAGTCAACTTCCGCGACCTTGGTATGGACGGATTAATTAAGATGCTGATTTTTATGTCATTGCTCCTTTTAGGCTTTTTCTACATCATCAAGAAAGGTGCATTGGATTGGGAATAAACCTATTTAGCAAACTGAAACATTGAATTTGTTGTTCAACAACATAAAAAGAGAATATGAGTGAAAATTTATTGACACCATCCGAGCAAGGATACAACGGACAAGGCTACCAATTGACCACCATGGATAAATTTATTGGTCTGGCGCGTTCAAAATCTATGTGGCCTTTGCCTTTTGCTACATCTTGCTGCGGCATTGAGTTCATGTCCACCATGGCCTCGCACTACGACATTGCGCGTTTTGGCTCTGAGCGACCTAGTTTTTCGCCTCGCCAAGCTGATATGCTCTTAGTGGCCGGTACTATTGCCAAAAAAATGGCACCTGTACTTCGCCAAGTTTATGAACAAATGGCCGAACCGCGTTGGGTCATTGCCATTGGCGCTTGTGCTAGTTCAGGCGGTGTTTTTGACACTTACTCGGTATTGCAAGGTATTGACAAAGTAATTCCGGTAGATGTTTATGTGCCAGGCTGCCCACCGCGCCCTGAGCAGATTATTGATGGTGTCATGAAATTGCAAGATTTGGTGAAAAACGAAGCCTACAGTCGCAGAGACTCTCCGGAATATAAGGCGATGTTAGCCACGTATGGCATTAATGTGAATTAAGAAAAACGTATTCAACGAGTTGAAAATAAGGAAGATATGGCTTTGAGTAACCAAGATATACAAGAAAAATTAAGCGCTAAGTTTGGCGAAGCGGTCAGCGATTTTACCGAACCTTACGGCATGTTGACGCTTGAAGTCAACAGCCAAAATCTGTTTGAGCTAGTTCGTTTTTTACGTGATGATGAAACTTTGCGCTTTAACTTCTTGACCACGCTTTGCGGCATGCACCATCCTGAAAACGCCACGGAGCGTGAGTTTGCGGTGGTTTATCATTTACACAATTGGGTAGATAATG
>CANGXE010000293.1 GCA_947457525.1 Bacteroidota bacterium
ATATCCGAAAAGCCCGGATCGGTGTAGCCTAGCGACTCTGTGCGCACCAATGCGGCAATCAAAACGAAGCCCAACAAACCCGCAGCTACCACAGCACCAATACGCGCTATAGCCGGTTTGTGTTTTTCGCTTTCTTCATTGAGGTTCATCAACATGAGGGTAAATAGAAAAAGTACCATTATCGCTCCGGCATACACCATGATGTGAACCACCGCCAAAAACTGCGCGTTCAACAAAAGATAGTGTCCGGCAATGGCAAAAAAACAAGCGATGAGGTAAATCACCGAGTGAATAGGATTTTTTGACAACACCGTCATCAATGCGCAAAACACTGCGAGAAACGATAGAAAGTAAAATATATAAATGGCCATGTTTAAATGATTTGTAGTTTATTTTTTGTCTTCGTTTTTCATTACCAATTTCTCTTTCCCAAAGATGAACCCTTCGCGGATATAGTCTGCCGAAACCAATTCTTCTGTCAAGAAAATGGCTTCTTTTGGGCAAGCTTCTTCACATAATCCACAGAAGATACAACGCAACATATTGATTTCATAAGTTGAAGCGTATTTCTCCTCGCGGTATAGTTTTTCTTCACCCGGTTGGCGCTCTGCCGAAGTCATGGTGATGGCTTCTGCCGGACAAGAAAGGGCGCAAAGACCACAAGCTGTACAGCGCTCTGCTCCGTTTTCATCGCGCATCAAAATGTGACGACCGCGATACACTGGAGAGAATTCTCTTTTTTGTTCAGGATATTGAATGGTCACCTTTGGCCGAAAAAAGTGTTTGAGCGTGATGCCCATGCCTTTAGCAATAGCCGGCAAATACAGTTTTTCCATGAAAGTCATGTCTTTATTCGACACGTCTTTTCTGCGGCCCGATAATGATATTGTTTTAAAGTCTGTTGCCATTTTTATTATTCGTTACAAATTTATTTAATCAGAACAGCCGATGTTTATCTTGGGAATACCAACAAAAGTACTACTCCGGTTATCACAATATTTACGATTGCTAATGGTATCAAAATCCGCCATCCCAAATACATCAATTGGTCATAGCGAAAACGCGGTAATGTCCAGCGAATCCACATATAGAAGAAAATTCCAAAAATGATTTTGGTAAACAATGCACCAACACCCAAGATAGTAGCCGCGTTGGCACCTATGGTGTTCGCCACCCAATCCATGCCGGGGTAGTTGTAACCACCAAAAAACAACACGGCAATCAAAGCGGAGGAGATAAACATGTTGATGTATTCTGCGAAAAGATAGAAACCGAGTTTCATTGAAGAATACTCTGTGTGATAACCGCCCACTAACTCACTTTCGCATTCCGGCAAGTCAAATGGCGTACGGTTCGTTTCGGCAAAAGCACAAATTAAGAATATCAAAAAAGCTACCGGTTGTTTAAATACATTCCACGAAAACCAAGGCATGCTACCCGACCAGTCTATAAATCCATGTTGACGTTCGGTGATTTCGCGCAAGCTCAACGTGCCGGTCATCATCAACACGGCTATGATGGATAATCCCATCGCCACTTCGTAAGAAATCATTTGCGAAGACGCACGCACCGCGCCAAGTAAAGAGAACTTATTGTTAGACGCCCAACCCCCAATCATAATTCCATAAACACCAATAGAAACTACGCCAAAAACAAATAAAACAGCAATGTTAATGTCTGCAGCTTGAAGCATAACTTCACGACCAAAAATATTCAACGTTCCTCCCCATGGAATAACTGAACTCGTTACAAGCGCAGTGGTCATGAACATGAACGGCCCAAGAATAAACAAGGCTTTATTCGGTGTATTAGGAATGAAATCTTCTTTCGTAAACATCTTTACTCCATCAGCTAGTGGTTGTAAAATTCCACCGGGTCCGGCACGATTTGGCCCCAAACGATCTTGAAAATAAGCGGCTACCACACGCTCTCCAAATGTGGAGTAAAGGGCAATGAGCATGGTGATGGCAAACACACCCAAAATTATTGCTCCTTTTTCTATAAAAAATGCTAGTTCCATGTCTTCTGTTGTCAGTTGTTAATTGTCTTTTCTCTAATTCATCTATTTCCCGTCACTCAACACCTGTTCCGGTGTTTTTGTGCCATTCATACTGATGGCTTTTCTGTCTTCTTGACGGCCATTCAATATTCTTGGGTCAGTGTCAATTTCAACTGCACTCAACTTTTGGGTGTAGTTATTTTGGTTGATGACACTCCACTTCTCCATTTTGCGTGGTCCTTTTATGGTCCAATCGTTCAATGCTTTTTTCTCAAAACGGCAGGTATTGCAAATCCAATCCGGGGTGCCATCTTCTTTGTTTTCCACTTCGTGGTATTGGTCTTTGCGAGCCGTCACTCGGTAAATCTCATTGCCAAACATCCAAACCGTGGTGTTACCACTGCATGTCTCACAATCTCTATGCGCATCGAATGGCTTCAAGAACCAAACACGGCTTTTGAACCGGAACGTTTTGTCAGTCAAAGCGCCCACCGGACAAACATCAATCATATTGCCACTCATTTCGTTCGTCACTGCGTTTTGAATGTAAGTAGAAATTTCAGCAGCATCGCCTCTGTTCACAATACCGTGAACGCGATTGTCTGTCAATTGGTCGGCTACATACGTGCAGCGATAACACAAAATGCAACGCGTCATGTGCAACTGAATTTTGTCGCCAATATCAATTTTATCAAACGTTCTTCTCTCCTCTTGATAGCGAGTGGTTTGCACACCATAGTTATAACCCAAGTTCTGCAAATCGCACTCTCCGGCTTGGTCGCATATTGGACAATCTAACGGATGGTTTATCAACAAAAACTCTACCACGCCTTTGCGCATGTCTTGAACCTTTTCGCTGGTCATATTTTTCACTTCCATACCATCCATAATGGGCGTGCAACAACTGGCTTGCAACTTAGGCATAGGTGTTGGGTTCGCATCACTACCTTTCGATATTTCTACCAGACAAACGCGGCACTTGCCACCGCTTCCTTTCAGCTTGCTGTAATAGCACATGGC